>JABHUX010000003.1 GCA_018658635.1 Alphaproteobacteria bacterium | reverse complement strand
TATTATTAAAAGCTCAAATATTCAGAACTGTTTAGAAATTGGAACGTTTACTGGTTATAGTGCCTTAACCATGGCTTTAGCTCTCCCCGAGAATGGATCTATCATCAGCTTAGATATTGATAAAATTAATACAGATATTGCTAAAAAATTTTGGAGCAAAAATAGCGTCGGGAAAAAAATTGATTTTATTTTAGCGCCAGCATTAGAGACAATGGAAGAATTTGTTAATCAAGATAAGATTTTTGATTTAATTTTCATTGATGCAGACAAAAAAAATTACAAAAATTATTTTTTAAAATCATTTGAGCTACTAGAAAAAGATGGAATTATTATTGTTGATAATACCCTTTGGAAAGGCAAAGTTGCTGATATACATATTAGTGATGATCAGACAAATTCTATTAGAGAATTTAATAGATTTGTTAAAGACTTTAAGGGAACTGAGAGTATGATATTATCTATAGCAGATGGTATGACCATTTGTAGAAAGTTATAAAAATGTTAAAATTAATTAGTTTTTATAAATTTGTTAAAATTAAAAGCCCCAGTGATAACAAATTAACCTTTAAAAAGTTTCTTATTGATAACAAATTAAAAGGGAGCATTATTTTTTCTCTAGAAGGAATTAACGGTAGCGTTTCAGGAAAAAAATCTAATATTGATTTATTAATAAATTTTTTAAAAGAAAGTTTTTTATTTCAAGAATTTGACACTATTAATGAATGTGAGGTTGATTTGGCTCCATTTAAAAAAGCAAAGATTAAAATAAAAAATGAAGTAGTTCCATTAAATGAATTATTTAATGATGATAAATATAAATTTCAAAACAGAATTGAACCAAAGGATTGGAATAAATTAATCTTATCAGATGATGTCACTGTTGTTGACGTTAGAAAATCGTTTGAAAGCGAGATTGGTACTTTTGAAAAAGCGATTAATCCTAAAATTAACGATTTTAGGAGATTTCCAGAGTATTTTGAGAAACTCTCAGGTGACAAAGATAGAAAAATTGCAATGTTTTGCACAGGTGGAATTCGCTGCGAAAAAGCTGCAAGCTACTTATTTAAAAGAGGATTTAAAAATGTTTACCAACTAAAAGGTGGAATTTTAAATTATCTAAACAATGTTCCTGAAAAAAAATCTCTATGGAATGGTGAATGTTTCGTCTTTGATGAAAGAATTACTGTTGTTAATAATTCTAAAAAAGGAAATTATCTAATGTGTGCGGGCTGTAGAACTCCTATCAAAAAGAAAGACATTACCTCACCCAAATACGAAAAAAATGTAAGCTGTCCAAATTGTTTTGATAAATTAACAGATAAACAAAAATTTAGATTTAGAATGAGAGCTTCACAAAAATTAAGTGGCAAATTAAAATCAAATTTATTACAAAGAGCGTCAGTATGAGCAAACAGGTTCCAAACGTTAAATTTGTAATTCGACCTGAAAAAGAGTTTATTATAATAACTACTGACGATATTTTTAAAAATAAAAATATAGTTTTATTTGCTCTTCCCGGGGCTTTCACACCAACTTGTAATGATTATCATCTACCAGGCTATGAGTTAAATTATGATGAATTAAAAAAATTAGGTATTGATGAAGTTTATTGTTTAAGTGCTAATGATCCATTTGTAATGAAGGCTTGGGCTAAAAATTTAGATCTTAAAAAAGTTAAAATGTTACCAGATGCTAATTTAGAATTTACCAAAGCTATGGAGATGGTTACTGATAGATCCGCTGCCGGTATGGGTCAGCGTTCAAAAAGATATTCAATTTATGTTAAAAATAAAATAATTGAAAAAATGTTTGTTGATGCAGACGGTAAATTTGATGTAAGTGATTCAAATACTATGATTAGTTTTTTAAAGTCACATAAATAAATGAAAAAAGGTCTTCGACCTATTACGCGAACTGCAAACCCAGAACCCCAAGACAAAAATTCTATTTCTTGGATTATTTGGGCTGCTTGGGCTGACCGAATTACCTTTGAAGATATTAAAGAAAAAACAGGAAGATCTGAGTCCGAAGTTATAAAAATAATGAGAAAGAACTTAAGTGAAAGTTCATTTAGATTATGGAGAAAAAGAACCCATAACCAGAGTATCAAACATCGAAAAAAATTTGAGAACTCCAGAAAACAACTAAATCAAAGAATTTACTTTTCTGATGATGATTAAAATACCTACATTTTAGTTGAATAAATACAATTCTAGTTTAGATAGACACTCTTCATGGCACAGGATATTAAAAAAATTCGTAACATTGCAATTATTGCACACGTCGATCACGGTAAGACAACACTTTTAGACAAACTTCTAAGAGATTCTGGAACATTAAAAGCTTCTGAAATGAACGAAGAGCGAATAATGGATTCTAATGAAATTGAAAAAGAAAGAGGTATTACAATTCTTGCAAAAAATACCTCATTAACTTGGAATGGTTACCAAATAAATATTATTGATACGCCTGGTCACGCAGATTTTGGTGGTGAAGTGGAGCGAGGTCTTTCTATGGTGGATTCTGTTTTACTTCTTGTAGATGCAGTGGATGGACCAATGCCACAAACAAGATTTGTGACATCAAAAGCTTTAAAACTTGGACTTCGTCCAATTGTAGTAATTAATAAAGTAGACAGAGATGGAGCAAGACCTGATTGGGCCTTAGATCAAACTTTTGACCTATTTGATAAATTAGGAGCTACATCTGAGCAGTTAGATTTTCCAATTGTTTATACATCGGCAATTCAAGGTTGGGCAGCGAAAGAACCTAAGAAAGCTGAACACAATATGAGCGTTTTATTTCAATGTATCGTCGATAACGTTCCACATCCAAAAGTAGATCTTGAAGGACCTTTTAGAATGCAAGTGAGCTCACTTGATTATTCAAGTTATGTTGGTGTTATTGGAATTGGTAGGATTCAAAGAGGAACTATTAAAATAAATGATAACGTTTCAATCATTAATAAAGAAGGAAAAATTAAAAATGGAAAAATTTTACAAATTTTAGGATTTTTAGGTTTAGCAAGAGTTGAAAAAAAAGAAGCATCAGCTGGAGAAATTATAATGTTTTCTGGAATTGATGGAGTTAAAATTTCTGATACAGTTTGTGATCCAAGACAGGTAGAAGCGCTCCCACCACTTGTTGTTGATGAACCTACAATCAGTATGACTTTTCAAGTCAACACATCTCCGTTTGCTGGTAAAGAAGGAAAATATGTTACAACAAGAAATATTAAAGACAGATTAGATAAAGAACTTATTCATAACGTAGCACTTCGAGTTTCTGAAACTGAAAGTCCAGATAAATACAGAGTCTCAGGAAGAGGAGAATTACATTTATCAATTTTAATCGAGAATATGAGAAGAGAAGGTTATGAACTTGCAATTTCTAGACCAGAAGTAATTATTAAAAAAGTAGACGGTCAAGACCAAGAACCTTTTGAAGCTTTAACAATTGATATTGAAGAGCAAAATCAAGGAAAAATTATGGAAAAACTTGGTGAGAGAAAAGGGGACTTAAAAAATATGGTCTCTGATAGTAGAGGTAGAGTTCGCTTAGATTATGTTATTCCAACGCGTGGTTTAATTGGTTTTCGTTCAGATTTTTTATCAAGCACTTCAGGAACTGGTTTGATGTATCATTCCTTCGATCATTATGGTCCTAAAATTAACCAGTCGTTAGGTGAAAGAAATAATGGTGTTTTAATTTCAAAAGATCAAGGAAAAGCAGTTACTTATGGGATTTTTCATCTTCAAGAGCGTGGACGTTTCTTTATATCCCATGGAGATGAGATTTATGCAGGACAAGTTATTGGAATACATAATAGAGACAACGATTTAATAGTGAACCCACT
>JABHUX010000107.1 GCA_018658635.1 Alphaproteobacteria bacterium | reverse complement strand
CATTCATATTATCACAGATTGGCCTTTGATAATAAGTTAAATTATTTAACTAGATCAAGGCTTAAAATAACATTTATGGTAACTTCATCTTTTAAAACTAAAGTGGATGACCAAAGTCCAGTTCCAATTTCAAAATCAGTTCTTTTAAATGCAAAAGCTCCTTTAGCAATTGCTTTATTAGTTCCTTGTAAATTATAACTTAATGGAATTTTAAAATCTTTCTCATTACCTTTAATGTTTACAGTTGCGAATGCATAAGCAGTATTATCTTTATTGATTAAGAAATCCTTAGTTTTTATAGATGCTTTTGGAAATTGAGATATATTAAAAAAAACTTCACTTCTTATTAAATCGCCATAATCTAAATCGTAATTAGTTGTAATACTATTAATATCAATTGTAATATTAGCAACGCCTTCAAAATTCTTACGATCTACTTCTATAAATCCAGTAAATTTTTTAAAATTTCCTGTCACATTTTCTGCTAACAAAACTGGAATTGAAAAATTTATTGAACTATTTTTATTATTAACAATCCACTTTTCTAAAGCAAAAGAATTTGTGCAGAGAAATAAAAATAAGAATAAATACTTAATCAATTAGATCTTCCAAACCACATTCTTTTAAGCGTTTTATCTTTTAAAAAATAATGGTGATATAAACTTGCCAAAATATGCAGTCCTACAAAAGCAATAAATACATAAACGGACAGAGTGTGAATATTTATAGCAATTTTTGCTATTTCATTATTTTTCTCAACAAGTGCTGGGACAGAAAATAATCCAAATACATTTATAGGTCCTCCTCTAGCAGAAGAGTAGGTCCATCCACTAAACGTCATCACCAACAAAATAAAATAAAAAAAGTAATGAACAACTTTTGATAATTTATTTAGCAAATAATTTTGTGATAAAGGTATAGGCACTAAATTAATAAGCCTCCAAAATAGTCTTAAAATAATTAAAACTAAAACTAAAATTCCTACAGATTTGTGGAGATTAAATATAAAAAATCGTAAAGGGCCTTTATCTAAGTCCCCCATAAAATAACCTAAGGTGAAATTAAGTAAGATAATCACCGTCATAATCCAGTGAAAATTTTTACTGATAAATCCGTAACTAGAAGATGTATTTTTTATATCCATTTCAAAAAATGTTAAAAATAACTTATGCTAAAAACTACACTATTTTTACTGACAGGTCTGGTAGACGATCTATTTTACAAACAATTACATCGCCTTTAACGACTGGCCCTACATTTTCTGGTGTTCCTGAAAATATAATATCTCCTGGAAATAATTCATTAGCCTCAGATAATTTTGAGATTTGTTCAGCAACAGACCAGATCATTTGATTTAAATTAGCTTTTTGTTTGATTTGATCGTTCACTGCTAAAGAAATGCTTCCATCTTTATAATGACCCACTTTTGAAACTAAATGAAGTGGCCCAATCGGAGCTGAATAATCAAAAGATTTTCCAATCTCCCATGGTTTTTTTTCATCGGCTAAAGCGCGTTGTAAATCACGTCTTGTCATGTCTAATCCTAATGCATAACCAAACACATGATCTAAAGCTTTATCTATTGGAATATTTTTGCCACCCGATTTTAAAGCGGCAACCAGTTCAACTTCGTAATGATAATTTTTAGTTAAGCTTGGATAAGGATGATCTCCAACTGTTCCAGGTTTTACATTTTGAATAGCATCCGTTGGCTTTTGAAAAAAGAAAGGGGGTTCTCTTGTTGGGTCTGATCCCATTTCTCTTGAATGCGCTGCATAATTTCTACCGATGCAATAAATCCTTCGAACCGGAAATAAATCTTTGCTATCAGCAATTGGAATAAAAGTTGATTTCACTACAAATGGAGTTTTTGTTTGTGCTAAGGCAGTAGATGATACTGCTGCTGCGCCTGCCACTGCTGGAACTGCCACTGCTGAAACTGCTGGTATTGCTGCTGCTGCTGCGCCGCGTGCCGCTCGAGCTCCCCGGGGGCGGCGCGGCGCGGTTGGGCCGCTCCTCCTCCGTATCCT
>JABHUX010000106.1 GCA_018658635.1 Alphaproteobacteria bacterium | reverse complement strand
TAGCACCAATATGTTTTGGATTAATTTTAAGAGCGTCTAGATAAAATTTCTCAGCCTTGTCGTATTGTTTTAAATTTCTTAATGAATAAGCATAATCATTTAAAATATCAGGATTACTAGAGTTTTTACTGTCTTTTAATAATTCTTCTAACATTACAACTGCTTTATCAAACTTCTTACTTTTAACTAAAGTTTTTGCTTCAGCATAAGTTGGGTTTGTTTTTTTTATAACTTCTGGAGGAGGACCAGAATCTGCTGCTCTAACATTAACAGTATTGAAAGAAAATATAAGTAATAGTGATAGAAATATTGTTTTTATCATAAGAAAAATATGTTCTAATAATAATAATAAAAATGGTTAAAGCAATCAGAATTACAGAGACTGGCAATGCAAACGTAATGAAGTTTGTAGATGTTGAGCTTAAAAAGCTAGCTCCAAATGAAGTTTTAATTAAAAATAAAGCAATCGGTTTAAATTACATAGACGTTTATCATAGATCTGGAACCTACCCCCTACCTCTACCAAACGGTATTGGGCTTGAGGCTGCTGGAGTAATTGAAGAAATTGGATCTGATGTAAAAGAATTTAAAGTTGGCGATCGTGTTGCTCATGCAGCCGCCCCTCCAGGATCCTATTCAGAAAAACAAGTTTACCCTCAAGAAAAAATAGTAAAAATTCCAGATTATATTTCAGATGAAATTGCATCGTGTATTATGCTTAAAGGAATTACATCTGAATATCTTCTTCATAGAGCTTATAAAGTTAAAAAAGATCAATTTATTTTATATCATGCGGCAGCCGGTGGAGTTGGACAAGTTTTATGTCAGTGGGCAAAATCATTAGGATGCAAAGTTATTGGCACAGTTGGTTCTGAAGAAAAAGTTGCAATTGCAAAAGAAAATGGATGTGATTTTGTAATTAATTATTCAAAGGAAAGTTTCTTACAAAAAGTTAAAGAAATTACAAATGGCAAAATGTTAGATGTTGTTTACGATGGTGTGGGCGCTAAAACATTTGAAGAATCCATTGAGTGTTTAGCAATTCGTGGAACGATGGTTTCCTTTGGAAATGCCTCAGGATTAGTTGAAAAAGTAGATCCTAAAAAACATATAGCACCTAAAGGACTTTTTTTTACAAGACCTTCTATTGCTCATTATACAGTCACTAGAGAAGAATTAGTAAACAGTGCAAAAACTGTATTTGAGGCAATCAAAACAAATAAATTTAAAATTAAAATATTTAAAAAATTTGCACTTAAAGATGCTGTTACAGCGCATGAAGAATTAGAGGCTAGAAAATTAACAGGCCCTGCTATTTTAATTCCTTAATTAAAATTGTCTGACAATAAAGAAAAAGAAATTATTGAAGTTAAAGAAGTAGAAGCTGAACGAATAAATAATAACGAGACATTTAAACCAAGATTTAAAGCAATTCGCCTAAGCCCACTCTTTCTTGTTGGAATATTAATCTACGTAGTTACTGCGTTTTGGGGTTTATTTATTTGCTTTGATGTAGTGAAAGAAGTCTTTGGTCCCATCATTGCTTTTTTAGGATTAATATTTTTTCCATTCATACTCGCTCTTGCTCCTTGGTATGCAGCACTAGCTAATCATGATTTTTATCCGCTACTAATTGTCTATGGTGGTGCGCTTTTAGGAACAATGTGTTTTAGAATTGCAATGCGGTCTACGTTTAAGCGCTGAGAGTGGTGCCCTAATACGGACTTGAACCGCAAACCTACTGATTACAAATCAGTTGCTCTACCAATTGAGCTATTAGGGCATTTAATAAAAAAGAAGATTTTAGTACATAACTTCAAATATAAAAACAAACATTATTTAATTTTTTTATAAAATCCAAAAACTCACTATTTAAAGGTAAAATTACTCATAGAGGTTTATTAAGGACTATCGAACTGCAGTCAATTCTTTAAGTCGACTTTGTGTTCTAGAAAAAACTTTTTGAACTTTGGAACTGCTAGTAAGATTATTAATTTGCGTTGCTGCTGTTGCAACAAGTTTTAATTTATTATCATAGATCACATCAATAAAATTTATAAAACGATATTGTTCATTAATTAAATCCTCACTGAAATTTGGAATATTTTCAATAAAAAATATTTTTATAATCTTACTCATTTCAATATAATCTTCAGCAGAATAATTCTCAAAAAATAAATCTTTAAAATCAAATTTTGCAATATTAGAAACAAAATTTTTAACCACTACTTTTCTACCCTTAACTATTAAAGTGGTAGGTGAAAATTTTTTACCATTTAAAGTTCCGAGCAAAACATCGTTAAACATTTTTTTAGCTTGAGGATTTGTATGTGGAAAAAATTTATTTTTTTTCTTTAAAAATAATTGACGATAGTCAACACCTGTGTCTAAAGAATAGATGATACTATTCTGTTTGATCATCTCAATATAGCGTAAGAATTGACCGCGCTGAAGTCCACCTAAATATAAATTATCAGGACGAACATTTGAGGTAGTTATGATAAAAATATTTTTACTATAAAATTGTTCAAAGAGTTTTCCTAAAATCATCGCGTCAGCAATATTGGTAACTTGAAATTCATCTAAGAAAATAATGTCGTATTCAGCCTTTAAATTTTTTACGATGTTTGGAAGAACCTCGCTTTCATTCTTTTTTTTATGAAGGCGATTATGAACATCCACCATAAATTTATTAAAATGTACCTTATATACTTTTAGATTTTCAAATTGATCTAAAAATAAGTTTATAATCATTGTTTTACCAGAACCTATGTCGCCATATAAATAAAAACCCTTTGGTTTTTTATTTGAAAAAATATTTCCTAATGAACTTAATAAGGATGGTTTTGAATCTTTAATTAAACTCTCTAAATTTTTTACTAATTCGACTTGAGCATTGTTTGGAATCAGGCCTTGTTTTTTTGAAAATTTTTTAAATGCTTGGTTTATTTTTAAATGATACATTTATTATGTTATTAATTGATTTATAATTATACGCAAATGGCTATTTCCTATTCAAAAATACATATAATCGCTGATACAAATTCAACTGCTCAGTCTGCAAAAAAATTAATTACAAAAAAATATAAAAATTATTCAATTCGTGATTCGGATGTACTAATTGTTCTTGGCGGCGACGGATTTATGTTAGCCTCACTTAAAAAATATCAAAAATATAAAATTCCATTCTATGGAATGAACAAGGGTAATCGTGGATTTTTATTAAATAAATTTGATGAGAAAGATTTAATTAATAAAATCAATAAAGCAAATATTGCAGAGCTTCATCCCCTTGAAATGTATGCAAAGAATAAGAATGGTAAAATTAAAACAGCCATTGCTGTTAATGAGGTATCTGTTTTTAGAGAGACTCGGCAGGCTGCAAAACTTGAGATTAAAATTGATAACAAAGTAAGAATGAAAGAAATTATTTGCGATGGTACTCTTGTTGCAACACCTGCAGGCAGTACAGCTTATAATTTATCAGCTCGAGGTCCTGTATTAGACTTGGAGTCTAATCTTTTGACCGTAACACCAATATCGCCCTTTAAACCAAGAGGTTGGCGAGGAGCAACTATTAATAATAAATCTAAAGTTTCTATTAAAAATTTAGAACCAAAAAAAAGACCTGTCAGTGTCGTTGCTGATAATGTTGAATTTAGACATGTTCTAAATGTGAATATTTATTTAAATAAGAATAAAACTTTTAAACTTTTGTATGACAAAAAATTTGGTTTAAAAGAGAGAAACTTGGCTGAACAATTTAAATTTTAAAAGATTCTCCGCAGCCGCAACGTTCTGTTTCATTAGGATTATTAAAGACAAATGATGATGAGAATTTATCTTCTTTGTAATCCATCTTAGTTCCAAGCAAATACATAATTGCTTTTGGATCAATAAATACTTCAACATTATTATCTTTAACTACTTCGTCATTTGGAATGGTTTCTTTAAGATAAGTCATCTCATATTCCATCCCTGCACATCCTCCAGATTTTACAGAAACACGTACTCCTTTAACGCCGCTCTCAGCGTTGCTTAGAATTTCTTTAATACGCTTTGCAGCGTTGTCTGAAATTGTGATTAATTGTTTTGTCATACGTTTAAAGCTAGTTTAGCAACTTCCGACATTTTACTCTTATCCCAAGGTGGATCCCAAACAATTTTAACCACTACTTCATCATAATGTCCTAAGCTCTCAACAGCCTTTCTTACGTTATTCGGAATGCTTTGAGCCTCAGGGCAATTTGGAGAAGTCAGCGTCATGTCGATTTCGCAATTCTTATCCTTAAGCCTTACATCATAAATAAGACCTAACTCATAAATATCAACAGGTATTTCTGGATCAAAGATGGTCTTTAATTTATCTTTTATTTCATCTATTTTTTGTGAATGATCCATTAGTCAATTATTTCTGAGTTAATTGGTTTTTTTTCAT
>JABHUX010000105.1 GCA_018658635.1 Alphaproteobacteria bacterium | reverse complement strand
TGAAGCAAATTTAGCGGTACGTGAATGTTTGGAAATTGCAGAAAAGCAAGCTGGTTCTTCCTTAGATAATATTATTGTAAGTGCAGAATTTGAAAATATCTCCAGTAACTTATTAACAGAATACAAAAGTGTTCAGGGTGATCAAATAGAACATGAAAAAGATATTCAAGGATTGATACATATTGCTGTAGATGAGATTGTTAAAAATAATAAAGATAAAGCAATTTTACATATATTTTCGTCTAATTATAAAATTGATAAAAAAATTAATGTTGAAAATCCGGTTGGCTTTAAAGCAAATATTTTTTCAGCTGATATTCATGCAGTTTTAGCGGAACATTCTGCTATTGATAATTTAAAAAATATTATCAATTCCTGCGAATTGTCTGTTGAGAATTATATTTTCGGCACATATGCCTTAGGTTTATCTTTTCTAAACCAAGAGGATTTAAATGATGGTGCTATTTGTATTGATTTTGGAAAAGATAAGACAAGTTTTGCCGTATTTGAAAATAGTACACTTTCATATGTAGGTGTTATTCCTTATGGCTCAAATCAGGTTTCAAAAGACTTGGCTAAAGTTTTAGATATTAAAATAGAGGTCGCAGAAAGAATTAAAGTTGAGGCTGGAGAATGCATATTAAATGAGAGTATAAAAGATAAGATTGAATATTTACCAGTCCATTTATTTCCAGATGATGATTTTAGAAAAATTTCTAAAACAATGGTTAATACTATTATTAATTCTAGGATTGAAGAAATTTTGCAGTTAATTTATAGAAAAATTAAATCTTATAATTTAATAGATATAAAAACTAAAAAAATTTACCTTTCTGGAAGAGGATCAAACTTAGTAGGTTTAACAAATTTAATAAAAAGGTACTTTTCACAAAGAACAGAGCTTGTTTTACAAAAAAAACATGATGACCAAAATTTAGTTAATAATTTATCGCAAGATTTTTTGGTTTGTTATGGAATAGTTAAAAATTATTTTTACGGATTTCCATCTGAGGCATTACCAATTAAATTTAGAAATACAGGCTTTTTTTCAAGACTTTTATCTATTTTTCAAAAGTAGAAATTGTAACAAAAGGTGATTAGCTATTGTTATGAATTTTACTAAATATCTATTTCATCAAAGCTATGTATCAAAAGACTTTAAAGTCAAAAATCAATTTCAAAGGAGTGGGACTACATAGCGGATTAGTTGCCAATCTTGTTGTTAAACCATCAGCTCCTAATTCAGGAATAACTTTTGTTAGAGTCGACTACAAAGGAAAAGAAAAAATTATCCAAGCTCATATTAGTAATGCTTTGCCAGCCAAATTATGCACTACTATTTCTAATAAACATGTTTCAATTTCAACTATTGAACATTTAATGTCTGCTTTATCAGGATTGGGTATTGATAATGCTACAGTAGAAGTTGATAGCCAAGAATTACCAATATTAGACGGAAGTTCAAAAGAGTTCGCGATTGCCATTCAAGACATTGGAACTACAGTTCAAAGTTCTGAAAAAAAATATATTAAAATTTTAAAAAAAATTATTGTTAAAGATAAAGACAAATCTATTTCAATTGAACCGACAAATAAAAATAAATTAGAAATTGATTATGAAATTGATTTCCACGATCGCGTTATAAAAAAACAAAGTAAAAAAATAGATCTAGAAAAAAATGGATTTATGGAAGTTCATGACTCAAGAACGTTTTGTCTGCAAAAAGATCTTGAAAATATTTTTAAGATGGGACTTGCAAAAGGAGGTTCCTTAGAAAATGCAATTGTTGTTTCTGAAGATAAAGTTCTAAACCAAGATGGTTTGAGATATAAAGACGAGTTTGTAAGACATAAAATTTTAGACTGCATCGGAGATCTATATTTAGCTGGTTACTCACTTATTGGAAAAGTAAATTGCTATCAAGGTGGGCATGATATGACGCGTAAATTATTAGATGCGTTAATCAAAAATAAAAACGCATGGAATTTAGTAACGCAAAAAACAAAAAATTTCTCTTCTGTTAGTTCTTATTCACCAAATCAACTTGTAGTGAATTTATAATTTTAGTGGTAAAACTTAATTAAAAGAAATAATAAAACTTTTAATTTTAATGTTTAAACTAAAAATAATATTTCATATTTTATTAATTTTTTTCTTTGTTCTAAGTTGTTCTTCGTCCGACGATAAGCCTTTAGTTGCTCCTCCAAAAGAAAAAGTTAGTCTGCCTAAGTTATGGGGTTATGCCATGGACGATTTTAACGAAGGCAAAGCAGAAGGAGCAATTGAAAAGTTTAAGATGGTAGAAAAAGATTATTCCTACACAGAATGGGCTCCAAAATCTTTATTAATGATAGCATATGTTTATTATGAGGCAAATCGTTGCGTTGATGCACTTTCTGTACTTGAACGTTATATAAAATTTTATCCGAATAATCCTGAAAGAGTTTATGTAGAGTATTTAAAAGGTGTTTGTTATTTTGAAGAAGTAAGTGAATTTTCTAAAGATCAAGAAAAAACCGTTAAAGCAATTACTCAATTTAAATCTTTAATAAATAATTATCCAAATACTACGTACGCAGATGACGCAAAATATAAATTAGATCTATTGAACGATTTAATGGCCGGAAAAGAAATGTATGTTGCAAGATATTATATGAATAAACAAAAATGGGCGGCCGCTATCAATAGATTAAAAACAATTGTAGATAAATATCAAACCACAATTTATATCGAAGAGGCGTTATATAGATTGGTTGAAATTTATCATAAATTAGGACTGGAAGAAGATGCTAGCAAAGCTGCAGCAATTTTAGGTTATAATTTTAATTCTAGCGATTGGTATAAAAAAAGTTATTTATTAGTTTCAACAAATCAGACAACTTTACCTAAAAAAGATAAATCTCTTTTAGATAGTTTTAAAAAAATACTTAATTAACTTTTAATGAATGCTTTATCTTTAAAAGAGTACAAAGAAAAAATTGCTTTAATTGAAAAACTAAATAAAGCCTATTATCATAACGATAAACCATTAGTTTCAGATGCTGAGTATGATGAAATTAAAAAAGATATTTTAAATTTTGAGAAAAAAAATTCTGAAATTATAGATAAAAATTCCCCAACAAAAAAAGTAGGTTTTGCACCTTCAGAAAAATTTTCTAAAGTTAAACATCTTGTGCCAATGTTATCCTTGGATAATGCTTTTACAAAAGAAGATGTAGAAGATTTTTTAAAAAAAATTAGAAACTATCTAAATTTTGAAAAAGATACCCCTATAGAGTTAACAGCAGAACCCAAGATTGATGGTATTTCTGCGTCTTTAATTTATAAAAATAATAAGATTATTCGAGGACTTTCGAGAGGAGATGGTGAGTATGGAGAAGATATAACAGAAAATTTATTAACTATTAAAGATATTCCGCAAATTCTTCATGGTGAGAATATAGATAAAGAATTTGAGATTAGAGGTGAAGTTTATATTGGAAAAAAAGATTTTGAAAAAATTAAAAATGACTTTGCAAATCCTAGAAACGCGGCAGGGGGTTCATTAAGGCAAAAAGATTCAAAAAAAACAGCTTTAATACCATTGAAGTTTTTTGCTCATAGCATTGGCGATATTGATGAAAAAAAATTTAAAACGCATCTAAATTTTTTAAATTTTTGTAAAAAAATTGGTTTCAAAATAAATCCGCTTACAAAAACTTTCAGTTCAACTGACGAACTGATTAAAGGTTATCTTCATGTTGAAGAAATAAGAGCTTCATTAGATTACGATATTGACGGTATTGTTTATAAAGTTAATGACTTAACATTACAAAAAAGACTTGGAAGTTTATCATCATCGCCGAGATGGGCTATTGCTCATAAATTTTCATCTGAAAAAGCTACAACAGTTATTCGTAAAATCGAAATACAAGTTGGAAGAACAGGAGCGCTAACCCCAGTTGCAAAATTAGATCCAGTGAATGTGGGTGGTGTTCTAGTATCTAATGCAACATTACATAATGAAAATGAAATTATTAGAAAAGATATCAGGTTAAATGATACGGTTATCATTCAAAGAGCAGGCGATGTTATTCCTCAAGTAGTTGAAGTTATAAAATCTAAAAGAGGAAAAAATAGTAAAAAATTTGTTTTCCCACAAAAATGTCTCTGTGGTCGACCTGCAGTTAAAGATTATAATGAAATTTCAAAAAAATTAGACGTAGTAAAAAGATGTACAGACACAGGTTTTAATTGTGAATTTATGGCAAGAGAAAAAATTAAACATTTTGTCTCAAAAGAAGCTCTTAATATAGATGGTTTTGGAAAAAAAATTGTTGAAGATTTCTGGTCTTTAAATTTTATTCGTTTGCCTCAAGATATTTTTACACTTGATTATAAAAAAATAGAAAAATTAGAAGGTTGGGGAGAATTATCGGTTAGTAATTTAAAGACAGCAATTGAAAAAAGCAAAGATATTGGGCTTGCAAAATTTATATATAGTCTTGGCATACGTCATATCGGTCAAGAAAATGCTAAAAATTTATCACGTTACTTTGTTTCAATTAAAAATTTTCTTAAACTTTGTAAACCAGATCTTTCAATGAATGAAATTAATAGTTTAGATGAAATCGATGGAATTGGAGAAACTCAAGTTGAATCGCTAACATATTTTTTTAAAGATAAGAAAAATAATAAAGTTGTTTATGAATTAAGTAGGATTTTGAATATCCAAGACTTTATAGAAAAGAAAATTGATAGTTTTTTTTCAGGCAAGAATATTATGTTTACAGGAGGATTTTCTACCATGAGCAGATCTGAAGCTAAGTCTTTAGCGGAAATTTTGGGAGCAAAAATTCTAAGTTCTGTTAATAAAAAATTAGATTATTTAGTTATTGGTTT
>JABHUX010000022.1 GCA_018658635.1 Alphaproteobacteria bacterium | reverse complement strand
GGAATATTTTCAAATTTATCAGGCCAGTCATTTTTATTATGTGGCCACGCTAACCATGTAGAGCTTTGCTTTTCCCACTCTGCCGGCATTCTGTAACCCAAGGATGCCAGATTTTCATTCATCAGAAGGATTCTTTAATAGACCGTGGTATTGATCAATTCTTCTATCTCGTAAGAATGGCCAATGTTGTCTTACTTTCTCAACTTTGCTTAGATCAATATTGCAGATAATTATTTCTTCCTTGTCGTTGCTAGCTTCTGCAATAATATTTCCATTAGGGTCAAATACGATTGAATTGCCCCAAAATTCGATAGCCTTATCCTTTTTGCCCTCAATGCCCACTCTGTTGACAGAAACAACAAATACACCATTCGCTATGGCGTGTGATCTTTGAATTGTAAGCCATGCATTTAATTGTGATTTACCAAATTCTTTTTTCTCACGTAAGTGCCAGCCTATTGCGGTTGGATAAAATATAATTTCTGCCCCTTTAAGAGCTGTTAAACGTGCAGCTTCTGGAAACCATTGATCCCAGCATATTAAAGTTCCGATTTTACCGTGTTTAGTGTTGAAACTTTTAAAACCCAAATCACCTGGTGTGAAATAAAACTTTTCATAATATTGAGGATCATCGGGAATATGCATTTTTCTGTAATGACCGAAGATCTTTCCTTTTTCATCAATCACAACACATGAGTTATGATAAAGGCCTGAAACTTTCTTTTCAAAAAGTGGAACTATTATTATTATACTTATTTTCTTTGCTAACTCACATAATGCATCAGTAGTTCTTCCAGGTATCTTCTCTGCTATTGCAAAGTTATCGTGATTTTCTTCTTGGCAAAAATAATGAGTTAGAAATAGTTCAGGTAAACAAACGATTTGTACACCTTTTTTTTTCGCTAATTTTATTTTTTCAATTGCTTTAGAGAGATTTTTTTTTGAGTCAGCATCCATCTTCATCTGCACCAAAGCTACTTTAGTTAGTGAAGACATCGTTTATTTAAATAATTTAGAAAAACTCCTTTTAGGTCTATTTTTCCAGTAGCCTCTATGAAATGCATCGCTTGCTATAAGAGGTATAACGCTAGTTGCTTCAGCGAAAACCATTTGCTCTCTTGCTGTATCTACTTTTCCCCATGAGCTAGCTTCTTTTAATGTAGAAGAACTGCACGCTCCATCTCTAACGTCAGCAACAGTAATTTGTATAGCGTATTTATGCATATCAACTTCTTTTCCTAAAAGTTCAGCGCATATTACTGTATCCTGAATATAGTTTTTAGGAACGCCACCACCGATCATTAATAAACCCGAAGTTTTTGATTTAATTTTAATTTCAGTAAGTTCTCTAAAATCTCTTACGGAGTCAATTGTTAAATGTTTTTTTGGATTTCTTTCTTGGTGCATTACCAAACCAAATCCAGCACTAGAATCTACAAAGGCAGGACAAAATATTGGTACATCATTTTCGTAAGCAAGTTGAATTAAAGACTCTTTCTTCTTTGAATATTTTGTTAAATATTTTCCCATTTCTCTAATGAATTCACGAGAAGTATAAGGTCTAGGTTCTAATTGATCTGCTATTTCACCAACTGTTTTATCGCACGCTTGCAGTTGGTCTTCATCAATATAGGTGTCATATATTCTGTCGATGTAATGTTCTCTTAATACATTGTCATTTTGGAATTGAGATCCTTGGTAATGTTTAAATCCTAGAGCTTCAAAGAAATCCATATCAACAATAGATGCTCCTGTTGAAACGATAGCATCAACCATGTTGTTTTTAACTAGATCGGCATAAACTTTCATACATCCTGCAGCAGAAGTTGATCCTGCTAAAGTTAAGAAAATGGTGCAGTTTTTATCGTTTAACATTTCGTTATAGATTTGCGCTGCATTAGCTGTTTCTCTGGATGTAAAAGACATTTTAGACATGCCGTCTATGATGGGTCTTGCATCAAAAGAAGTAATATCTATGTGCTCTATAGCTTTATTTAAAAAGCTAGATTTGTTGTGGCCTATAGTTGAATTTGAGGGTTTGCTCATTAAGCAACAAGATAATTGCTTTTGTATTCCTCATCTTGTTGTTCATTTTGATAAACAGACATGATTGGTTTATCTTCAATTTCGAAAATATCATCTGAGTAAAAACCATTAAATTTAGTTCTAAAAGTTAAGCCGTAACTTCCTAATTGTCCAATCTCTATATAATCACCTTCTTTTAAATTATTTGGCAACATGTAAGGACCTTTCATAAAATCCATACTATCGCAAGTTGGTCCATAAAAATTAAAAGGAGTTAAACGTCTGCTTAAATCTTTTCCAGTATCAATAACTTTTGTTGGGAAAATAAAATTTGGAAATCCTGCATCAAATAAAGATCCATAAGTTCCATCATTAATATAAAGACTTTGTTTTTTTCTAAGTTCAACTTTAACAATAGTAGAACCACTTTCAGCAACGATAGCTCTTCCTGGTTCACAAATTAATTCTGGTTGTTTAGGTAAATTTAATTTGCTCACTGCCTTTTTAATTTCTTCCATGTAGTTTTCTAATGGCTGAGGATATAGATCTGGATACTTAGATGGGAACCCTCCGCCTACATTAATAATGTCAGGAGCAATTCCTGATTTTGTAATTATATTTCCAATTTCTTTAATTCCTTTTGAGTAAGATATAGGATGCATACATTGTGAACCAACGTGGAAACTTACTCCAAGTTTTTTAACAAGCGGTCTTACTAATTTTATTAATCCGATAGCTTCAGCAGGAGAAGCTCCAAATTTTTTAGAAAGATCAATTTCAGAATGTTCGTTAGAAACAAATATTCTTAAATATAAAGTTAAATCTTTTGCATCTTTAGTTGCTTCAAAAATTTTAATTAATTCATCTTTTGTATCAAAAGAAAAATCTCTCACACCATAATTAAAATATGCTTCTTCAATACTCTTTCTATTTTTCACTGTGTGCATGAAATAAAGTTTTGCATCTTTTACAATCGACTTAACTAATTTAATTTCTTCTAGAGAGGCTACATCAAAATTTGTAATTCCATTTTGATAAATGTGTTTGATAACACTTTTGTGAGGATTTGTTTTTACAGCGTATAGGGGTCTCCCTGGAAAATTATTTACAAAAAAATTGCAAGCCAGTTTTATACTTTCTGGTCGAATACAATATACGGGATTTGTTGGTTGAAGCTCTCTGACTAAGTCAGAAACAGAACTAAATTTTTTCAATTCTTGTTATGTCCTTTTGTTAAAAAAAATTGTTATTAATTAACTTCTTGAGTCGTGGATTAGGGCAAAATTTAATTTTTGTAAAGTATTTATTTTGGGTAAGAAAAATTTTTTTTAAACTGTGTCATTAGCTTGAGATCGGGTTCGGGAAGGACTATATTCAGGTCTCGATGAATAAAATTTTAACCCCAAAAGTCAGTCTGGATCAGTTCGTCAATAAATCTTTGCTCATAGTGGACGATGACGACCCATTTCGAAACAGGCTTTCAAAAGCCATGGAAAATAAAGGTTTTTTTGTTACTTCGGCCTCTAGTGTTGCTGAGGCGAACCAAAAAGTTAAAGCTTTGCCCCCAACTTTTGCCATTATAGACCTTAGACTGAACGATGGGAGCGGTCTGGATGTTGTCAAAGAGATCCACAAGGTCAAAGCTGACAGTAGAATTATAGTTTTAACCGGCTACGGAAACATCCCAACGGCTGTTGCGGCGGTCAAATCTGGAGCTATAGACTACCTTGCTAAGCCTGCAGACGCTGAGGATTTAGAGGCCGCTTTATTGGCAGATAAAGACAAGAAAGCAAACCCTCCTGAGAACCCAATGTCAGCTGATAGGGTAAAATGGGAACATATTCAGAGAGTATTTGAATTATGTGATCGAAATGTTTCTGAGACGGCCAGAAGACTTAAGATGCATAGAAGAACCCTTCAAAGAATACTTTCAAAAAGATCTCCAAAGTAACTAACTATTCTTAGAAGATCTAAAATAGGTGTTTTGTATCAATATTCTTTTGTTTGGACCCGTTATTAAATGATCTATCTTAAATAAATTATTATTTATTACTTTTAAGTATGTTTTGTAGGTATCTTTTTTACAAAAGTACCAAGAAACAAGATTTTCTTTCAGGGTGTTATTAAATTTTTGATAAATTTTATTTTTTTTATCACCTAGTAAAAAGTAAAATTTTATAAAATTCTTATTTTCAACAATATCAAACTTTTGATAAGCGGATAGTGCATTATTATTATCTTTTTTATGAATTAAGCCTTTTTCTTCGTAATGAAAATTATTCAATTTTTTAGATTTTAAAGAAACTAAACCTTCACCTAAAAAGCCATTTGATATTTTTTTTTTTAAATACCAAGAACCCAAAAGGTTTTTGAACATTTATAATTTGATATTAAGTATTTAAGATTTTATATATTTTTTTAACTTAAAAATATTTGGAATTAGTAATGCCAGTAAAGTTATTTTAAATAATTCAGCAAATATAAAAGGAGTCGCTCCTAATTTGATAATAGAATCATTCCAACCAAATAGTGTACCAAGCCACATAACTCCCAATACATAAGTTGGAATAATTGCGATTATTAGTTTTATAATTCTTGTTAGAATTTTATCTTCATCCTTGATATTTCCAGCAAGATATACAGTAATAAAATATCCCATTAAGTATCCGCAAGTTGGTCCAAGTATATAACTTAATCCAATTCCTTTTTCAGGAGTACCAGCAAATACTGGAAGACCAAACAAGCCTTCTAAAAAATAAGTTAATAGTATTAAAAGACCTACTCTTTTTCCAAAAGCAACGCCGATGGCCATGATTACGAATGTCTGCATGGTCATTGGCACAGGATAAAATGGAACTTTAGTTTTTGCAGATAAAGTAATGATAAAAGTTGCAAAAACAATTACGGGAAGCAACCACATAATTTCTTTTAATAAAAAAAGTTTTTTATTTTGAATTTTGTTATTAAGCATTTTTTTTTGTCAGTTTTAAAAAAACATCTTCTAAGTCTGCATCTTCTGTTAAAATATCCAAAATTTCAATATTTTTTTCTTTAACTTCAGATATGATTTCTTCAATTTTATTCTCATTTTTATTGTAGGTAACGCTAATAAGTTCAGGTTTTGGATAGTTAATTGTAAGACCGGACTTTAGTTTTTCTCCAATATTTTTAGGAACTTTTAATTTAAAAATTATTTTTTTTGTTAATATATTATTTAGTAAATTCTCAGTTTTATCTAATGCTATTAATTGACCGTGATTAATAATTGCGATCCGGTCACATAATTGTTGAGCTTCTTGTAGATAGTGTGTTGTTAAAATAATTGTTACACCTTGCTTGTTAAGCTGTTGAATATTTTCTAACAGTTGTTGTCTAAGATCTACATCAACACCTGCTGTAGGTTCGTCTAGGATTAAAATAGGAGGACGGTGAACAAGAGCTTTTGCAACTAATAATCTTCTCTTCATTCCTCCAGATAAACTTCGAGCATAGGAATCTGCTTTGTCTTGAAGCATGGTGATTTCTAAAATTTTATCTGTGATTCTTTCGCTTTCTTTTATTCCATACATTCCAGCTTGAATTTCGAGTAATTTTCTTGGAGTAAAAAATGGATCAAGATTTGTTTCTTGAGGAACTATTCCTATAGAACTTCTTACTTCTCTAGGATTTTTATCAAGATCAAAATTCCATACCTTTACTGAGCCAGAAGATTTTATAACTGTCCCTGCAAGAATATTTATAAATGTAGATTTGCCAGCGCCATTTGGACCTAATAAACCAAATATTTCTCCTTTATTAACATTTAAGCTAATATTTTTTAAAGCATGGATTGTATTTTGTTTTGTTTTAAATTCTTTTGAAAGATTAGTAATTTCTAGTGCTAAAAAATTTTCCATTAATATTATGTAATATAATTTTAGTATTTATAAGATAATATTTATTTAATGACCAATTCTAAAAAAACAGACCTTCTTTATTTAATTGATGGCTCTGGTTATATTTTTAGAGCTTTTTACGCTCTCCCACCACTTACAAGAAAAAGCGATGGAATGCCAGTAGGGGCTGTTAGTGGATTTTGTAATATGCTTTACAAATTTTTAGAAGATGCAAAATCAAAAAATAGTCATGAAAAACCAACACACATAGCTGTTATATTTGATACCGCTAGAAAGAATTTTAGAAATAATATTTATCCAGAATACAAAGCAAATAGAAGTGAAACACCAGAAGATTTAATACCTCAATTTAGTTTTATACGGGAAGCTGTAAAAGCTTTTAACTTACCTAGTATAGAGATGGAAAATTATGAAGCTGATGATTTGATAGCTACATACAAAAAAGAAGCTTTAAAGAAAAATACAAGGGTTAAGATTATTTCATCTGACAAAGATTTAATGCAATTAATTGATGATCAAACAACACTTTTTGACTCAATGAAAAATAAAGATATTGGCATTGAAGAAGTTAAGGAAAAATTTGGCGTAACCCCAGATAAAGTTATTGAAGTACAAGCATTAGCAGGCGACAGCTCAGATAATATACCTGGTGTTCCAAGCATAGGAGTTAAAACTGCCGCAGAGTTAATTAATGAATTTGGTTCAGTAGAAAACTTATTAAAAAATGTAGATAAAATTAAACAGCCAAAACGAAGACAAACAATTTCTGACAATAAAGAGAATGCGCTTATCAGCAAGAAATTAGTAACTCTAAAAGATGACGTTCCTACAGTTGAAAAAATTGAAGATTTTATAGTTAAGGACTTAGATAAAGGAAAAATTATTTCATTTTTAAAAAAAATGGAATTTACCAGACTTTTAGAAAGAATTGAAAAAGCTTATGGAGGACAAACAGATAAACAAGATATTGTTTTAGAAGAAACAAAAGAGAGCATTTTTAAAAGTACAAATATTTCTAGAGAAAATTATAAAACAGTATTTAAATTATCTGAGCTAGAAAAAATTTTAGAGGACGTTGAAAAAAAAGGCTTAGTCGTTGTTGACGTTGAAACAAATTCTTTAAATATTAGGCAGGCTGATTTAATAGGTATTTCTTTATGCGCAAAAGAAGGCAATGCTTATTACATACCTTTAAATCATTCTAATAAAGAGGATAAACAGATTAAATCTCAGTTGGATATCGACGCTGTTGTTAAAAAGATCAAACCTTTTCTTGAGGATAAAAGTATAAAAATAATTGGACAAAATATTAAATATGATTTTCGAATATTAAAAAAATATGGAATTCATCTAAATTCAATAGAAGATACTATGTTAATGTCTTACGTGTTGGATGCTGGAATAAATCGCCATGGGATGGATTTACTTTCTGAGATCCATCTAAATCATAAGACGGTTTCGTTCAAAGACGTTGCTGGTATTGGAAAGTCACAAGTTACTTTTGATAAAGTTCATATCGATAAGGCAACTGAATATGCGGCTGAAGACGCTGATGTTACTTTAAGATTATACAATTTTTTTAATAATAGAATTTTTAAAGAAGAAGTACTGAAGGTTTATCAAGAACTAGAAAAGCCAATGGTTCAAGTTTTGTCACAGATGGAGGAAAATGGAATAAAGATTGATGAAAAAATTTTAAAGAATCTATCATTAAAATTTGAAAAAGATTTAAAAGTTCTAGAAAAAAATATTTATGAACTTGCGGGTGAGGAGTTTAATATTGCATCTACAAAACAACTTGGTGATATTCTTTATAAAAAACTAAAAATTGTTGGTACTAAAAAAACCAAAAAAGGTAATTACGCAACAAATGTTAATATTTTAGAGGACTTGGCTTTTAAAGGGCATGATTTACCTAAACTTATTTTGGATTGGAGGCAAAAATCGAAATTAAAGAATACTTACACTGATAGTTTACAAGAATTTATTGATCCAAAAACTAAAAGAATTCATACATCTTTTTTGCTTGCTGCCACCAATACGGGCAGACTAGCATCTAGCGATCCTAATATTCAAAACATTCCAATTAAATCTGCAGAAGGCAAAGAAATTCGCTCTGCTTTTATAGCTGAGAAAGGTAATTTTTTAATTTCAGCAGATTATAGCCAAATTGAAATGAGAATACTTGCGCATATGGCCGATGTTAAAGAACTTAAGAAAGGTTTTTTAAATTCAGAAGATATTCACAATATTACAGCAGCTCAAATTTTTGAGGTAAAGCACGGGGACATCAATGAAGAAATGAGGAGAAAAGCAAAGGCAATAAATTTTGGAATTATTTATGGAATTTCATCATATGGTCTTGCCAAACAAATTTCAGTTTCTAACTCTGAAGCAGAATCTTTTTTAAAATCTTATTTTAAGAAGTTTCCAGAAATAAAAGATTATATGAATGAAACATTAAAAAGTTGTAGAAAATATGGTTATGTAAAAACAATATTTGGTAGAAAATGTAACTTTCCAAATATTAATGACAAAAATCATACTTTAAGAACTTTTCAAGAAAGAGCATCTATTAATGCTCCAATACAAGGAACTGCAGCAGATCTTTTAAGATTCGCAATGATTAAAATAGACCAAAAAATTAAAGATCAAGATTTAAAATGTAAAATGCTTTTGCAGATTCATGATGAGCTAGTATTCGAATCTTCTGCTGATAACATTAAAAAATCAAAAACTGATATTGTCGAAATAATGTCAAAAGCCTCAGAACCCGATTATAAATTTTCTATTCCTTTAAGCGTAGATATTAAAGAAGGATTAAATTGGACTACTGCGCATTAAAACTTTTGATTATACAAATATTATTATAAAATAATTTATATGAATAAAACAATCGCCTTGGTTGATGATGATAGAAATATCTTAACAAGCGTTTCAATGGCGCTTGAAAATGAGGGATTTAAAGTTCAAACCTATCTTGATGGTGAAAGCGCATATATCGGAATGACGCGCAATCCTCCTGATTTAGCGGTTATAGATTTGAAGATGCCTAAAATGAACGGCGAAGAATTATTAGAAAAATTAAGAAAAAAATCTTCTATACCTATAATTTTATTAACTTCCAAAGATGATGAGGTGGATGAATTATTAGGATTAAAACTAGGCGCTGATGATTATGTTAAAAAGTCTGGCGGTTTTTCTATTAAAGTATTAATAGAAAGAATCCGTGTTCAATTTAGAAAGTTAGAACCCAAGACTGCCTCACAACCAAAGAATATTTTAACTGTTGGAAGATTAACCTTAGACTCCGAGCAATTAGAATGTGAATGGGGAGGAAAAGCTTTACCCGACAAATTAACTACAACTGAATTTAAGATTATTTATGAGTTAGCAAAAAGGCCTGGAGTTGTTAAAGAAAGGGCCTATTTAATGAATATTGCCTATAAGCAAGACAATGACATTGAAGACAGAACTATAGATAGTCATGTTAAAAGAATAAGAAAAAAATTTAAAAAAATTGATCCAAAATTTTCAGCAATTGAGACAAGATACGGAAGTGGCTATCGCTGGAATGTTAGTTAGATAGAATGAAATTCTCTGTTAATTTAAAATCTTTATTAGCGAGATTTTTATTTATAAATTTATTTTTCTTTTCAATATTAACTCTAGCAACCTACTCATATCTCCAGTCGATCGAACCTGAGCTTGTCGGCAACAAAAAGAAAGAACATTCTAAACTTATTAAGAACATCGCTTTAAACATGGAATTACAGCGCATTCCTTATAAAAGAGATAATCTTAGAAGTTTTTTAATAAATTACAAATATTTATTACCTAATATTAATCAAATTAGAATTTATGATCTAAAAAAAGAAATCATAGTAGATGCTCACTCCTTAGATATAAATGCTAAACCATTTTATAAAGTACCAGATGTTCAAGAAAAAAAATTAACAGCAGACAATCTACCAGACACGCCTGATCTAACTACTCGACAAGAGGAAAAGTTACTTAATAAAATTATTAATGATAATTTAAGTATATTGGGATCTGATAAAGTTTTAACTTTTTCAAGAAAGATCAAAAATAATTTTGTTGTTATTAGTTTATCTTCTTTAATCTTAAATGGTGAAAACAAAGGCTTTATTCTTATCACGGAAGAGTCAAATGATATTGAAAATGCTGTCGCTGAAAGAAAAAACTTTGTTATCAGAACAGCATTAAGTGTTGCTGTGATTATATTAATTTTTTCAATATTTTTAAATGCAAATATTATTAAACCAATTAGAATTTTAGGACGTTATGCATCTTCAGCAATATCTGACCACCCTGATAGTAAAATTATTAATAGAATTAATCTACGACCAGATGAAATTGGTAATTTATCAAGATCACTTTCAGGCATGACAGATAATTTGTATAAACGAATTGAATTTGCAGAAAGATTTGCCTCTGATCTTACTCACGAAATTAGAAATCCATTAGCATCATTGAAGGCAGCATCAGAATTGTTACCAAATGCGAAAGATGCAGAAAAAAAAACTAGGTTACTTGGGATTTTAAATGATGATGTCGGGAGGATTGAAAGACTAATAACAGACTATTCTAACATGCTTAAAGGAGAGGCGTTGGAAGCTAAATTGCAATTAACTAAATTCGATTTAATTAAACTTATAAAGAAAGTTGCAGATGAATATCAGCAAGTTATTGAGAATACTAAAAAAAATATTTCAATAGAGATCAATAATTTAATTAAGAAAAAAACGTTTGTTATTGGTTTTGAAAGTAGAATCGAACAAGTTATTTCCAATATATTAGAAAATTCTATTTCATTTAGTCCTAAAAAAAGCACTCTAAGAATAAATATTGAGAGCACGAATAATTATGCAAAAATAATTATTACAGATGAAGGACCTGGATTTAACGAAAGTAATGTCGGAAAAGTTTTTGAAAGATTCTATAGCAATAGACCAAAAGAAATGTTTGGTCTGCACTCTGGATTAGGATTAAATATAGTTAAAAATATAGTAGAATCTCATAAAGGACACATCAAAGCGTATAATTTAAAAGAAGAAGGAAGAAGAGGCGCGGTAGTTGAGATTGATTTGCCAATAGCAGACTAAAATTCATAAATAAAATTGATATACCTAAGTTTTATTGTTAATTAACTTTTTAAATGACCCAAGATTTTAAAGTAAAAGATTTAAAACTAGCAGAATTTGGTAATAAAGAAATTTCTCTAGCAGAAACTGAAATGCCAGGTTTAATGGCAATAAGAAGCGAGTATCAGTCTAACAAACCTTTAAAAGGCGCAAGAATAATTGGCTGTCTTCATATGACGATTCAAACAGCAGTTTTAATCGAAACATTAGTAGCTTTAGGAGCAGAGGTTAGATGGTCATCATGTAATATATTTTCAACACAGGATCATGCGGCAGCTGCAATTGCTGCAAAAGGAATACCGGTATTTGCATGGAAGGGTGAGACGGAAGAAGAGTATTGGTGGTGCATTGAACAAACTATTAATGGAAAGAAAGATTGGAAACCAAATCTTTTACTGGACGATGGTGGAGATCTAACAATGTTATTGCACGATAAGTACAAAGATTTATTAAAAAATATTAAGGGAGTTTCTGAAGAAACCACTACTGGAGTTAAAGCTTTAAACAAACTAGAGAAAGATAATAAATTATTAATTCCAGCAATTAATGTAAACGATTCAGTAACAAAATCTAAATTTGATAATTTGTATGGGTGTAGAGAAAGTTTAGTAGATTCAATTAGAAGAGCAACAGATGTGATGATGTCAGGAAAGGTTGCTATAGTAGCTGGATTTGGAGATGTTGGAAAAGGTAGCGCAGCATCACTTAGACAAAGTGGGGCAAGAGTTTTGATTACAGAAACAGATCCAATTTGTGCATTACAAGCGGCAATGGAAGGTTATCAAGTTGTACTAATGGATGAGGCCATATCATCAGCTGACATTGTTGTTACAGCAACAGGAAATAAAGACATCGTTACTATCGAGCACATGAGAAAAATGAAAGATAGATCAATTCTTTGTAACATTGGGCATTTTGATAATGAAATTCAGGTGAGTGCATTAAAAAATTACAAATGGAACGAAGTAAAACCACAAGTTCATGAAATTGAATTTCCAGATAAAAAAAGAATTATTTTATTAGCAGAAGGTAGATTGGTAAATCTTGGTTGTGCAACAGGACATCCTAGTTTTGTTATGAGCGCTTCATTTACAAATCAAGTCATTGCACAAATTGAATTATGGAATAGCAATGGAAAATATCAGAATAAAGTCTATGTTTTACCAAAACATTTAGATGAAAAAGTTGCGATGTTACATCTTGCAAAAGTGGGTGCAAAACTTACTAAATTAAGCAAAGAACAAGCTGATTATATTAGCGTTTCTGAAAAAGGACCTTTTAAACCAGATACATATCGTTATTAATTTCAATTAAATGGAATTAAAATCTTTAGATTCCACAAAAAAAATTGCTGAAACTGTCGCAATTAATTTAAAACCAAATGACTTTATATTACTAAGCGGTAATTTAGGTGCTGGAAAGACAACATTTACAAGATTTTTAATAAATTATTTACAGCAAAAAAATCAACGTTCTTTAGAAGAAATAGTAAGCCCCACTTTCAATATAGTTCAATATTATGATTTAGGAAAAGATTTAAAAGTGGCTCATTATGACTTTTATAGATTAAAAAAAGAAAAAGAAATTTTAAATATAGGATTATTCGACACAGCAAAAGATTTTATAAATATTATTGAGTGGCCAGAAATTGCTATGAATTTATTAAATGATTTTTTACAAATTAAATTTATTTATGATTCTGATAAAGATCTTAGATCTGCAGAGTTTAATGGAAAAGGAAAGTGGCTAGGTTATCGTATTAATGATTTATAAAAATAGATTAAAAATAATAAAAATTTTATTTAAAAAAAATTATATAGAAAATTTTACAATTAAAGAAATAAAGGGAGACGCCTCTTTTAGAAAATATTTTAGAATCTATCATAAAAATGAAACTTATATTCTTGCCTCAGCAGAACGAGAAAAAAAGTCTAATATTTTAAATTATGTTCTCATTAATAATTTTTTAAGTAAACAAGCGATTAACGCGCCGAAAGTAATAGATTATGATTATAAAAATGGTTTGGCTTTATTACAAGATTTTGGTGATAAAACTTATCTTCAGTTAATTAAAAAATCTAAAAATAAATTTAGTATCTATCAATCACTAATTAAATATTTAATTAAGTTACAAAGAATAAATTTTAAAACTAATATATTTCGATTTAAAAAATATAATTATAGAATCTTAAAAAAAGAAATAGATTTATTTTTTATCTGGTATTTGCCTTATATACTCAAAATAAAAAATAATTCCGAAATTAAAAAATTAAGAGAACTGTTGCTATCAATTTTAAAGAATAATTTTATTAAAAATAATTATTTTGTTCATAGAGACTTTCACATCTCAAATATGATGGAATATAGAGATGGATTAAAAAATAAAATTGGTATTATTGATAGCCAGGATGCTTTAATTGGCTCAAGAGCTTACGACATACTTTCCCTGATAGATGACGTTAGGATCAAAACTAGTCCTGAATTAAAACAAAAGGTATTAAATTATTATTTATTATTAGCGAAAAAAGAGAAAAATTTTAATACTGAACAATTTAAAAAAGAATTTTCTATTCTATCGGTGCAAAGAGCCATGAAAATTATAGGAATATTTTCAAGGCTTTATAAGCGAGACAAGAAAATCAGATATTTAAAATTAATTCCTTACACTTGGACAATACTTAATAAAAGGTTAGAAGATCCAATATTCGAAGAGGTAAGAATTATCATTAATCAGCAAATTAAATTAAGATCTAAAAATGTTAATTGATAAAAAGTTTTTTGAAGATTCCGAGGCCTGGCCCTTTGCTGAATCCAGAGAAATATTAAAAAAAAGATTAAAAATAATAGAGAAAAAAGGTTACGTTTTATTTCAGACTGGTTACGGACCAAGTGGGCTTCCTCATATTGGAACTTTCGGAGAGGTTTGTAGAACCACTATGGTTATGAATGCTTTTCAAAGATTATCCAATATACCGGTTAAGTTATTTACATTTTCAGATGACATGGACGGACTTAGAAAAGTCCCAGACAACATTCCAAACAAATCAATCTTAGAAGATAATTTAAATAAACCATTAACTGCAATTCCTGATCCATTTAAAAAATTTAAGAGTTTTGGAGAGCATAATAACAATATGTTAAAAAAATTTTTAAATGAATTTAATTTTAAATATGAATTTAAAAGCTCAACCGAACTGTACACCAAAGGTGAATTTGATGATGCACTAAGCGTAGTGTTAAAAAATTATGATAAAATTATGAATGTTGTTTTGCCAACACTTGGTCCGGAAAGAAGAAAAACTTACAGTCCATTTTTACCCATATGTCCAGAGACAGGGAAAGTATTAGAAGTTACTGTAGTTGAAAAAAATCTAGATACTAAGAGTATTGTTTATCAAAATGGGAATAAAAAAGTTGAAACAAAAATTACGGGAGGAGCATGTAAATTACAGTGGAAAGTAGATTGGGCTATGCGCTGGTTTGCTCTTGGAGTTGATTTTGAAATGTATGGAAAAGACCTAATCCCAAGCGCAGAGCTGTCCAGTAAAATTTGTAAAATTCTAGGAGGAATACCACCGGCCGGTTTTGCTTATGAATTATTTTTAGACGAGCATGGAGAAAAGATTTCTAAATCAAAAGGCAATGGAATTACAATTGAACAATGGCTTAAGTATGCATCTCCAGAAAGTTTGTCTCTGTATATGTATCAAAATCCAACAAGGGCTAAAAAATTATATTTTCAAGTTATTCCAAAGGCAGTTGATGAGTATCTTTCTTTCTTAGAAAAATTTGAAAAACAAGAGGCAAAAGAAAAATTAGGAAATCCAGTTTGGCATGTTCACAATGGTAATCCCCCAAAAGAAGAAACAATTATCACCTTTAATATTTTGCTTAATTTAGTGAGTGTTAGCAATACAGATAAAGAAGATGTTATTTGGAAATTTATTAATAATTTTAGTCCAAATTTAATTAAAGAAAAGCACCCTATTCTTGCAAAACTTATCTTGAACGCGATTAATTATTTTAATGATGTTGTAAAAATTAATAAAAAATTTAGAAAACCAGACCCAACTGAGAAAAAAGCATTACAAGACCTTGCTGAGCAAATTTCTAAAATGAGCCCAACTCTTCAACCAGAAGAGATACAAACCATAGTTTATTCTGTTGGAAAGACTCATTACTCAAAAGAGAGATTAAGAGAGTGGTTTAAAATGATTTACGAAGTGCTTTTTGGAGATGAACAAGGACCTAGAATGGGCTCATTTATAAGTTTTTATGGTATTAAAGAAACAGTCAATTTAATTAATAAGTCTATTAATGATTAATCATAAAAATGAATTATCAGATTATTAATTCTTTTATTAATAAGCTTGATCCTGAACTTGCTCATTCTCTAGCCATTCAACTTTTAAAGAATTTTTATACTCCTCTCTTCCCATCAAAAGATGATGAGATTTTAAAGATTAATATTCTGGGAAAAGAATTTTTAAATCCAATAGGGGTTGCAGCTGGATTTGATAAAAACGCAGAAGTATATGATAAGATGTTTCAGCTTGGATATGGTTTTGCAGAAGTTGGAACAATTACTCCAAAATCACAAGAAGGAAATTCAAAGCCAAGAGTTTTTAGATTAATAGAGGATAAGGCAATCATTAATCGTTTAGGTTTTCCAAATCAAGGTTTAGTTAAAGTTAAAAGCAGAATTGAGACTAAAAGAGCAGAAGGAATTTTAGGAATTAATATAGGACCGAATAAAGATAGTGCATCACGTATTGATGATTATGTAGAATGTTTTAAAAATTTTCATAATTTATGTGCCTATATATGTATAAATATTTCTTCACCTAATACTGAAAACTTAAGAAATTTCCATGAAGAAGAAAATTTAAAAAAACTATTAAGTGAAATTGCAAATGTACGAAAAATTTTAAATAGTAAAACACCTGTTGTTTTAAAGATATCACCGGATATTAATGATTCTGATATTGATATGATTTGTAAAAATATTATAGAATTTAATTTAGATGGATTAGTTTTAACCAATACATCAGTAAGATTAAGAGAAAATTTAATTAATAAACAAAAAAATGAGACGGGGGGCTTATCAGGCCCTCCTATCAAACAAACTTCTAATTTAATTATTAAAAAATTTTTTAAAATTATTAAAAAAAAAGTGCCAATAATTGGTGTGGGTGGAATTGATTCAGGAATTTCCGCTTATGAAAAAATAAGAGCAGGAGCCTCTTTATTGCAGCTTTATACCGGCTTAATTTACAAGGGACCTTTTGTTATAACGACCATTAAACAACAATTAGCTGAGCTTTTGAGACGAGATGGATTCTCTTCTTTACAAAAAGCGGTAGGCGTTGACAGCGAATAAATTAATTACCAAAGTTAAAATTACTAAAAAAGTTAGTCGTTTTCTAAGATTTAAATACCAAACATTACTAGCTTCAGAAAATATTTTGCAATCAATAAAATTAGTTGCAAAGAATAAAATCATATAGATTGCAATTTTTATATCTTGCGTTGAAAAAAAATCTAAAATAAAAGAAAAAACTGGAATCAAAACACTTAAGGTTAATAGTAAATTTCTATTATTAGATATATTGCTATTTAAAATTTTACTCCACTGGCTACCACAAAGAAAAGATAGAATTATATTTGCATAGAATAAATATACATCGACAATATAGTTATTAAAATTTGAAATAAAAAAAATGATTGTCAGCGCAAAAAAGGGAATAAGACCCAAATGTCCCAATATTATTGCTAACTTTTTTTTCTCTATTGGCATAATTAATATTGTAGTTTTTTAAAAATAAAAGAGCTGAAGTATCCGATTAATATAGCTAGTCCCACGGCAGTTAATCCGTATAATATTGGACTGTTATTTACAAATTGATAAATAAAGTCTTGAAAAAAATTTAAATGATCCTGATTTTCTATTTTTCTAAAAATTCCAAATTTTAATTCTTCAACGAATAAAGAATAACCAAATTTTAATCCAAAAATAATAATGATAATTGACATTAAAATTCTAAGTTCTTCATTTTTTAAATTCATTCCAAGTCTAGTTCCTAACTGCACCCCAATAACAGATCCAACCATAAGAATAGAAACTAAAACAAGATCGATATTGTGATTAGTGACTGCATGAAAAAAAGTCACAAATGTCATAACAAAGATCATTACAAATAAAGATGTTCCGGGAACAAGTTTAGCGGGCATGCCAAGAATATAAATCATCACAGGAATTAAAATAAATGCTCCACCCACTCCCATCATGGATGAAATGATTCCAATCAAAAATCCAAAAAAAATTGGTGGAATGATGCTGATGTAAAGTCTCGAAGAATTCATTCTAACTTTTAAAGGTAGTCCATGAATCCAAGTATGTTTACGAAATTTATGTTTTATAAATTTTTTATCTTTTATTCTACGAAACTCAGCAAGACTTTCGATAAACATTAAAAGTCCAAAACTAGTTAATAATACAAAGTATAATATTGAAGTTATGGTATTAATTTTTCCAATTTGAATTAATAATTTAACAAAATAAATACCAATAGTTGCACCAAAGAATCCCCCGCTTAAGATGTAAAGACCCATCTTAATATCGACTTGTTTTTTGTACCAATGTGCAAATGTTCCTGAAACAGAAGATGCTAAAATATTATTAGATCCGTTTGCTATTGCGTGCATCGGGGGGATACCGAAAAAAATTAAGACAGGTGTCATTAAAACCCCTCCGCCAATACCAAGTAAGCCACTTAAGAAACCTATAAAACCGCTAATTAATAACAAATATAAAATATTAACATGAACCTCTACAATTGGCAGGTAAACTTGGAACATGAGAATTTTATATTAACTAATAATTATTGGACTAATCTTGTAAAAACAAGAAATCAATTATTGCAAATAATCTAGGGTTTATAAGAAATATCTTGACGTAAATTCATCATCTAACTATATCCCTTGCAGGAGAAAATATGTCTAAACTTTGCGAGCTGACAGGTAAGAGACCACAAACAGGTCATAATGTCAGTCATGCTAATAATAAAACTAAAAGAAGATTTTTCCCAAATCTTAAAAAAGTTTCTTTTAAAAGTGAAAAATTGAATCGAGATATTCGTATTAAAATTTGTACTCG
>JABHUX010000104.1 GCA_018658635.1 Alphaproteobacteria bacterium | reverse complement strand
TGCTGAGATACCTTTTGAAATAATTCTGCTCTTAGTATTTTTCACCTTGGTAAAAATACTAAGAGCAGAATTATTTCAAAAGGTATCTCAGCAGGACATGCAGATAATACTTATAGAGGGCTTGTAAGCATTCATTCAAAAGCAAGTAATGCTAAAAATTATACTCAGTGTGATTCATTGTTAGTTGGAAATTTATGTGGGGCACACACTGTTCCTTATATTGATAATAAAAACTCAACTTCAACAACTGAACATGAAGCAACAACTTCTAAGATAAGTGAAGAACAATTATTTTACTGCAAGCAAAGAGGTTTAAATCAAGAAGAAGCGATAAGTTTAATCGTAAACGGTTTTTGTAAAGAAGTACTACAACAACTTCCTATGGAATTTGCTGTAGAAGCTCAAAAATTAGTTAGCATTAGCTTAGAAGGGAGTGTTGGTTAATGTTAAGTATTGAAAAATTAAATATAAGCGTAGGTGACAAAAAAATTTTAGAAGATTTTAATCTTAAGATTGGTAAGGGTGAAGTTCACGCCATTATGGGACCGAACGGATCTGGTAAAAGTACACTTTCATACGTATTAGCCGGCAAAGATGGTTATGAAGTTGATGGAAAGATCATATTTAAGAATGAAAACATCATTGGGCTTCCAGCTGATGCAAGAGCGCAGAAGGGAATATTTTTAGCATTCCAATACCCAATAGAAATCCCAGGGGTATTTATGAATAACTTTTTAAAAACATCACTCAATGCAGTTAAAAAAGCAAAAGGTCAAAAAGAAGTAGATGTCGTTGAATTTTTATCTCTTGTTAAGCAACATGCCAAAAAACTTGGAATCAAAGATGAGCAATTAGGCAGAGCTTTAAACGTTGGTTTTTCTGGAGGAGAAAAAAAACGCAATGAAGTTTTACAAATGTCACTATTAGAACCAGATCTTGCAATTCTAGACGAAACAGATTCAGGATTAGACATTGATGCTCTTAAAATAGTTGCTGATGGAGTAAACGCTTTAAGATCACCTAATAGATCTTTCTTAATCATTACTCATTATCAAAGATTATTAGATTATATTAAACCAGATTTCGTGCATGTGATGGTCAATGGTTCTATTGTTAAAACGGGTTGTTCTAAACTTGCACAAGAGCTTGATAAGATTGGCTACAAGGAATTTCAAAAAGCAATCTAACCAACATGAATACTATTACTGATATTAAAGAGTTAAGTGAATTAAGAGCAATTAGTTCGAACCTATTTAATAAATATGGTTTTCCAACTAAAAAAGATGAAGACTGGAAAAAATCTACATTAAATAATTTTTTAGAAAATAATAAAAAGCTTGAAATTTACAAAGATAATAATGAAACTATTTATGATAAAGCTTTTGAGAACTTTAATCATAATAAAATTATTACAGTAAACGGATTAGTTCAAAAAATAGAGTTCGTTGGAAAAGATAAAGATAAATTAATTATCACAACAATTAATGAGTATTATAAAAAAAATAATAAGCATTTATCAAAATTATTTAGTAATAAAAAAAATCCACTCGTTGTAGCAAATAATGCTTTAGCAACATCGGGTTTTTATTTAGAAATTAAAGATAATTTAGATTTGCCAATTATTATTTATCATCAATTCAATTCAAAAATTGATCAAATGCAATTACATCAAAAAAATTACATTTATATAAATAAAAACTCCAAAGCCGTCTTATTTGAAAAATTTATAAACGAAAATATAAAAACATTTATTAGTATTAACACTAATATTGATGTTGAAAAAAATTCCCATATTAAAAATTATATTCTTAATTCACATAATACTGAAAATTGTATTTTTAGATTTAAGAAAGTTAATATTGCAGCAAGTGCTAATTATGAAAGTTTTATATTTTCAAATATTACTAAAACTATCAGAGATGAAGTTGAGATTAATTTAAATGAATCCTTGGCTAAATGTTATTTATATTACACGCAGTTCTTAAAAAATGATGAAGATCATGAGATTAAAGTTAAAATAAATCACTTAGCTGAAAATACACAGAGCAATCAATTTTCTAAAAGTATTATTGATGGAACTGCTAAAGGGATTTATCAGGGTAAAATATTTGTTGATCAGATAGCTCAAAAGACGAATGGTTATCAGTTAATAAAGAGTGTCTTATTATCTGATCAGTGCACATTTCATTCAAAGCCTGAACTTGAGATTTATGCAGACGATGTAAAATGTAGTCATGGATCATCATCCACATCATTAAATAAAGATGAGTTATTTTATTTAATGGCAAGAGGGATTCCAGAAAAACAAGCTAAAAGATTAATTGTTCAGGGATTTCTATCGGAAGTAATTGAAAAAATATCAGATGATGTTTTTAAAAATTATTTTATAAGCAAAACAGAAGAAATGTTAAAATGAGTTTAAAAGAAATCAAATCAAAATTTCCTATATTTAAATCAAATAAAAAATTAATTTATTTAGATACTGCCAATTCTGCACAAAAACCAAAGGTGGTTGCTGATGTTATGGATGATTTTTATAGGAATAAATACTCAAACATTGGTCGCGGAGTTTATAGTTTGGCTGGGATTGCAACGGAGGCCTATGAGCAATCAAGGTTGACAATTAAGAAATTTGTAAATGGGATAGAAGGAGAGATCATTTTTACTAAAAACTCTACAGAGTCTATAAATTTAGTAGCAAATTGCTTTTCTAAATTCTTAAAAGAAGGTGATGAAATTTTATTATCTGAGGCAGAACATCACTCTAATTATGTACCATGGCATTTTTTAAGAAAAAATAAAGTTAATATAAAATTTATACCTCTTAACGCAGATGGTGAATTAGATATAAATAAAATAAATTCTCTTGTAACAAATAAAACTAAAATTATTAGTATTATACATATTTCAAATGTTACAGGTCATACGTCTCCTATAAAAAAAATAATTGAAGTTGCAAAACTAAAAAAAATTCCAGTTTGCATTGATGGCACACAAGGAGTTGGTCATGTAAACGTCAATTTAAAAGAATTAGATTGTGATTTTTATGCATTTTCGAGTCATAAAATGTACGGTCCTGCAGGTGTGGGTCTTTTGTATATGAAAAATAAATGGCTAGATCAATTTGATCCATTTTTAGGTGGTGGTGGAATGATTCAAAATGTTGATTTAAAAAATATTACTTATGCTTCTGGCGTTAGTAAATTTGAAGCTGGCACCATGCCTTCAGCTGAAGTAGTTGCTTTAAAAGAGGCAGTTCAATTTATTGATCAATTAAAAATTAAAAATATTATAAACCATGAGCAAAATTTAACAAATTATGCCTTAGATAAGCTTAGCAAAATAAATAATATTGAATTTGTTGGAACCCCTTCACTAAAATCAAGTTTGTTTTCTTTTAATATAAAAGGCATTCATTCCCATGATGTTTCAACGGTTTTTGATCAAGATCATATTGCAGTGAGAGCAGGGCATCATTGTTGTCAAATACTGCATAAAAAGATGAATATTGTTTCATCTATTAGAGTTTCTTTTGGAATTTATAATAACCAACAAGACGTAGATGCTTTATGTGACAGTGTGAAAAAATGCAAAAAATTATTTAAATTAAATTAATGGATTTAAAAGAACTTTATCAAGATTTGATACTAGATCATGGCAAGAAGCCAAGAAATTTTGGCAAATGTAATTCTGCAAATCATGATGCAAAAGGACACAATCCTTTATGCGGTGATAATATTCATGTGTATTTAAATTTGGATAATAATAAAAAAGTAAAAGATATTTCATTTGAAGGTTCGGGTTGCGCTATATCCGTTGCATCCTCTTCTATTATGACAGAGATTGTCAAAGGAAAGTCGGAAAAAGAGTCTCGCGAATTATTAAATTCATTCTTTAAAATGATTAAAGAAGGAGATGAAATAAAAAAAGTAGGCTTAACAGAAGATGAACACATTAAATTTTCATCCCTTGCTGGCGTTGGTAGATTTCCAATGCGAGTAAAATGTGCAACTTTATCCTGGCACACTTTAAGAGCAGCATTAGATAATGAAAAAAAACCAATTAACTCAGAAATAATTGACTAATGGATCATTCACAAAAAATAGATGAAATAAAAGATAAATTAAAGACCATCTTTGATCCAGAAATACCTGTTGATATTTATGAGTTAGGTCTTATTTATGATGT
>JABHUX010000103.1 GCA_018658635.1 Alphaproteobacteria bacterium | reverse complement strand
TGAAAAATTCTATTAAACTCGCTTTTGATAGAGTTAAAGACTTTCACCAAAGACAATCAATCAAGAGTTATAAATATTCTGATAAATATAAAAATGAGTTAGCTTACAGAGTTTCTCCGTTAAATAGAGTTGGAATATATATTCCAGGAGGAACAGCCAGTTATCCAAGTTCAGTTATTATGAATGCTGTTCCAGCAATCGTCGCCGGGGTAAAAAATATAACCTTATGTATGCCAACGCCAAAAAATAAAATTAATGCTGGCGTTGTTTATGCAGCTAAAATTTGCGGCGTAAAAAAGATTTATAAAATTGGTGGAGCACAAGCAATAGGTGCTTTTGCTTACGGAACAAATACTGTCACAAAAGTTGATAAAATCGTAGGGCCAGGCAATATTTTTGTAACTACAGCTAAAAAAGAAGTTTTTGGTGAAGTAGGTATAGATATGGTTGCAGGACCTTCTGAAATTACAGTGGTTGCAAATGAGGATAATGACTCAACATTAACTGCTATAGATTTATTATCACAAGCTGAACACGATGAGTTATCCCAAGCAATATTAGTAACAACAAATTTGAAATTTGGTCTTGAGGTTAAAAGTAAGATTTATAAATTTTTAGATGTTTTGCCTAGAAAAAAAATAGCTAAAAAAGCAATTGATAAAAATAGTGCAATTATAGTTTGTAAAAATTTTAAAGAAGTTGTTAGCGTTGTAAACGATATAGCACCAGAGCACCTTGAGATTAAAACTAAGAATAATTCAGTTTTGGCTAGAAAAATTAAAAATGCTGGATCAATTTTTTTAGGAGAAAATTCACCAGAAGCTATAGGAGATTATTTAGCGGGACCCAATCATGTTTTACCAACAGCTGGATCAGCAAGATTTGCTTCAGGATTGTCTGTTTATGATTTTTATAAAAAAACCTCAGTTATTAAAATGAGCAAACAAGGTCTTGAAAAGATAGGAAGATCAGCTATACACCTTGCAAATTATGAGGGTTTGTTTGCGCACTCTCAATCAATTAGAATTAGAATTAGTTAAATATGGCAAAAGAAGAAATGTTGGAGTTTAAGGGATTGGTAACCGAATTGTTACCTAATGCAATGTTTAGAGTGAAATTAGAAAATAATCATGAGGTTTTAGCTCATACAGCTGGAAAAATGAGAAAGAATAGAATTAGAGTTCTAGCTGGAGATGAGGTTATGGTTGAAGTTACTCCATATGATTTAACTAAAGGCAGGATCATTTTTAGATTTAAATAATGGACGGAACAAAACGTAGTTTTGTTTTAGCCTCCTCATCACCAAGAAGAATAGAGCTTCTTAATAATATAAAAATCTTTCCAAAAATAATTTATTCTTCGGATATTAATGAAGATATAAGTAGTAAAGAAAATCCTAAAAAATATTGTGCTAGAGTTGCAAAAAATAAAGCTCTTAAAGCGTTAGAAAAATATCCGGAAGAATTTATTTTATCAGCAGACACTATAGTATTTTGTAGTAATAAAATCTTTTTAAAGCCAAAAGACAAAGAAGAAGCTAAAGACTTTTTAAATTTTTTTTCTGGAAGAAAACATAATGTTTTGACATGTATATGTTTAGCAAAAAACAATTTAATAAAAGTTAAAAAAGTTGTAACAAAAGTTACTTTTAAAAGATTAAATAAGCAGGAGATCGAAGAGTATTTGTCAACTAATGAATGGAAAGATAAAGCAGGGGCTTATGCTATACAAGGTTATGCTGAAAAATTTATTAAAAGAATTAATGGTTCGTATTCAAATGTAGTTGGCTTACCTTTGTTTGAAACTTATAATTTGCTTAATTCACAAGGTTTAATTTAATATTTTAATTGATTAATAATTTGTTTTGTGAAAAAAACATGCCCAGTGGTCTGGTAGCTCAGTTGGTAGAGCAGAGCCCTGAAAAGGCTTGTGTCGCTGGTTCAATTCCAGCTCAGACCACCATTTTTTATTTGCAATTTCATTCTCAGATTGATAATCAACCTCTAATTGAAATGATAAAAAAATATATATCTACACACAGACACCATCCTCATGCTGAGCATGCGCTTAGCTAATAGAATTATATATTTAAAAACAAAATAATATTATAAACAAAAAACATGCAGCTGTAGCTCAGTTGGTTAGAGCGCTGGTTTGTGGAACCAGATGTCGGTGGTTCGAATCCACCCAGCTGTACCAAATTAATGAATAAAAAAACTTTTAAACCAAGTAGCGAATTACCTGCTGGTTTTGTAGATAGACAAGAAGAAGAATTATTAGCAAGAGATCTTTTAATATCTAATATTAAAAAGGTCATGGCTAAATATGGCTTTCAATATCTTGAAACTCCTAGTTTCGAGTTTACCGATAGTATTGGTAAATTTCTGCCTGATAAAGACAGACCATCAGAGGGAGTTTTTTCTTTCGAAGATGAAAAAAAATGGCTTTCATTAAGATATGATTTAACAGCTCCACTAGCTAGATATGCAGCGAAAAACTTTAACAATTTACCAAGGCCTTTTAAAAGATATCAACTAGGAACAGTTTGGAGAAATGAAAAGCCGGGTCCTGGAAGATTTAGAGAATTTTTACAATTTGACGCAGACTATATAGGAACAAGTAATTTATTTGCTGATGCTGAGTTATGCTGTTTAATTTCAGAGATTTTAAGTAGCTGTGGTTTAACAAAAAAAGAATTTATAATTAAAATCTCTAATCGTAAATTAACAAAAGGATTACTAGAAAAATTAAAAATTATTGATGAAAATAAACAATCAATAGTATTAAGAGCTATTGATAAATTAGATAGAGTTGGGATAGAGGGTGTTCAATATCTTTTGGGAAAAGGTAGAAAAGATAAATCTGGAGATTTTACAAAAGGGGCTGAACTAGATGAATCGCAGATTAAAGAAATCATTAATTTTCTAAGTATTAAAGATCTTTCAGATAATAATTTTGAAAAAATAGAAAAGATTGCTGGAGACAACCAGACTATATTAGATGGAGTGAATGAACTTATTTTAATAAAGAAATATTTTTCATTATTAAAATTTGAAAATTTTATCTTTGATCCAACAGTTGTTAGAGGACTTGAATATTATACTGGCCCTATTTTTGAGGCTAATCTTACATTTGGCGTTACAAATAATAAAGGGGAAGAAATTGAATTTGGATCAATAGGGGGCGGAGGAAGGTATGATGATCTTGTAAAACGTTTTAATAATCAAGATTGTCCTTCAACCGGTATTTCAGTTGGTCTTGATCGTCTAATTTATGCAATTCTGCAAAAAAATAAAATTAAAGTAGAAAAACAAACTCCAGTTTTAATATGTGTTTTTGATGAAAAATTCATGGATTATTATATAAAAATTTTAAATTTACTAAGAACAAAAAATATTAGTGCTGAAATTTATTCAGGAAATGCCAATATAAAATCTCAATTAAAGTATGCTGACAAACGAGGATGCAATTACGTCATTTTATGTGGTGATGATGAGGTAAGTAAGAATTCAGTTACAATTAAAAATTTAGAATTAGGTAAAAAAATGTCAGATTCTTTAAAAGATAGAGACGATTGGAAAGAATCTTCAGGATCTCAAAAAACAGTAGTTTTAGATCAGCTTTTAAAAGAGATTAAATAATGAAAAAAGGTCTAGAAAAAAAGAGATTAAAAGAAGATCTTTCTAAAAAAATATTAAGTAATTTTAAAAAAAATAAATTTCATTTTACAGATTTAGATCTTTTAATTGATACTAATTTACTAACTGAGCGATCGGGAGAGCAGTTTAAAAAATTTACACTAACTTATAAAGATTTGTTTGGAAAAGAGATTAGTTTGCGTCCAGATTTAACGGTTTCAACAGCATTAAAATATATTCAGGAAAAAAAGAATAAAGAAGAAAAGTAT
>JABHUX010000102.1 GCA_018658635.1 Alphaproteobacteria bacterium | reverse complement strand
CATTTAATCTATGTTCATTGTAAAGAACAAATATCAGCAGGCGCAGATGTTATACAATTGTTTGACAGTTGGGCTGGCTTAATTAACGAAGGAAGCCTAAAGGAGTTTTGTATTAACCCAAATAAAAATATTGTTAACAAACTTAAAAAAAATTTTCCTAATAACCCTGTTATTTGTTTTCCAAAGGGAATTAAAGAGAATATCAATGTTTTTATAAAAACAGTAAAACCCCACGGGATTAACATTGATTATAATGTTAATCTCAACAAATTAGATTTGAATAATAATGTGGTTTTCCAAGGTGGAATGAACCCAAAATTTTTATTAGGAAACAACAAGAGAATGTTTAGTGAGGCAAAAAAATATTTAGATTTCTTTAAAAATAAACCATACATCTTTAATTTAGGTCATGGAATATTACCGAAAACAAAACCAGAAAATGTTAAAAAACTAGTTGAGTTTGTGAGGAATTATAATTTATGAGTTTTGACTTAGATAAAATAAATCACCCAAAAATAAAATTTGGGAAAACTGGTGTTTTGCTAGTTAATCTTGGAACGCCAGATTCAACAAGTTGGTGGGATATTAGAAAATATTTGAAAGAATTTTTATCCGACACAAGAGTAATAGAAGTCAATCCTGTTCTTTGGCAAATAATTTTAAACTTATTTATATTAACCTTTAGGCCATCAAAAACGGCTCACGCTTATAAGAAGATTTGGATGAACGACACTAACCAATCCCCTCTTAGATATTACACAAAAAGCCAAACTCAAAAATTAAAAGAAAAGATGGGCAATGACAACGTTATTATTGATTTTGCAATGAGGTATGGAAATCCAAGCATAAAAAGTAAGTTGGATTTTTTACAAAAAGAAGGGTGTGAAAAAATTATTATTTTTCCTTTATACCCACAATATGCGGCGGCAACTACAGCTACAGTGTGCGATGAGGTTTATAGAAATTTAATAAAAATGAGATGGCAACCTAGTTTACAAACTATACCACACTATGAAAGCGAACCTTTGTTTATTGATGCGCTTGTAAAAAGTATAAAAAAGAAAGTTTCAGAAATTAAATGGAAACCAGATTTAATCTTGGCCTCCTACCACGGCATACCAAAAAAATATTTTGCAAAAGGCGATCCTTATCATTGTTACTGTCAAAAAACGACGCGACTAATCAAAGAAAAATTTAAAGACATTCCTATTGAGACAACTTTTCAATCAAGGTTTGGACCTGAAGAATGGTTAACACCCTACACGGACAAAACTTTAGAAGAGCTTCCTAATAAAGCTAAAAAAAATGTGCTTATGATATGTCCAGGATTTTCATCAGATTGCGTTGAGACTTTAGAAGAAATAGCAATCCAAGGAAAAGAAAGCTTTTTAGAAAATGGCGGAGAAAACTATGATGTTGTTCCTTGCCTAAATGATAATGAAGACCATATTAAAATGATGGAGCATATTGTTAAAAAATATTTAATTAATTAATGAATTTATATTTAACGCTTAAAGCAATTCACGTTATCGCTGTTATTTCCTGGATGGTTGGCCTTTTGTATTTACCAAGATTATTTGTTTATCACGTTGAAAATAATAGTGCTGAAGCGTCAAAAATTTTTAAAGTAATGGAAAAAAGATTAATGAAAATAATTATGAACCCAGCCATGATTGTTACCTGGTTGACGGGTTTGTTTATTTTATGGATTTTAGGATTTAATAATATTTTTTCTTTGTGGATGTCTATTAAATTTTTATTTGTGATTGTTCTCTCTGGTTATCATGGTTTTTTATCTAAATGTTTGAAGGATTTTGAGTTAGATAGAAATAAAAGAAGTTCAAAATTTTTTAGAATTATAAATGAAATACCAACTATAATACTGATAATCATTGTCTTTTTGGTTATTTTTAAACCAGCTTGAAATATAATTAATAATTGTTATATTTGTCTTACATCTAAAAGTTTCACAAGACAATCCCAATCATAAATGAACCTACAAGAATTAAAAAATAAAACACCGGCCGATTTAATTTTAGAAGCTGAAAAGTTAGGAATCGAAAATCCAAGTACAATGCGTAAACAAGAAATCTTGTTTGCGATTCTTAAAAAATTTGCTGAAAAGAATGAAAAAATCACAGGAAGCGGTGTTCTTGAAACATTGCAAGATGGCTTT
>JABHUX010000101.1 GCA_018658635.1 Alphaproteobacteria bacterium | reverse complement strand
CTACAAGAGCTACTGCACCAACGATCGTTGCCATGTCTTCAACTGTTCGCTGAGATATAGCTACATTTGAAAAATTTTGGTTTCCGTTTATCAGTCTTGCTGTTTTTATTTTTGTTTTCATGTCGCTTATATAGAGAGCAAATGTAATAAATTGATGAACTATTTGTGTCTTTATTGTGAAAAATGCATTAATTTTTTTTTACAAACTAATAAATAGGTATCTTTTATTAAGAGTTTAGATTTTTAATAATTATTTAAGAAAAATTTTAGACTAGTATAATATGACTGCTATCCAAATATGCTCAATAAAATCAAAAAACACTTAGAAGTTGCTAATAAAGGCTATTTTGAACACATGTTTTTTGCCATGAAGGTTGGCCTTAAATGTTTATGGTCTTTTGTCACTGCTTTTGTGCATGCTATCAATCCAGCATGGTTTGAGTACAGCACCAGCAAAAGAATTAAAAGAATGAACGATAAATTCCAAAAAAATAGAATTAATCAGGAAATGAAGGAATAAATTATTCTAAGTGACTAAAATACTGCCAATATAAATATAATAAATAAATACAGTTTACAGCATAGCTAATTAGAGTTGCCATCATTCCAACCATTCTAAATATTATTTTTTCTTTTAACATACTGTAAGCATGAGAAATTCTTCCAATTAAAAAAACAATATTAATAAATAAAACATAGATTGGACCGGCATCTAAAATCTCTAATAAAAAAGAAGAAATAATAAAAAAAACTGTAAATTCAAAAAAGTTTCCGTGAGCTCTTACGGCTTTAATTAATTCTTTATTACCATCATCGCCATAAGCTACTTTGGTTGATTTTCTTGCCTTAATCGTAATGATAGTAAGAATTAAATAAAAAATTATAAAAATAATTGTAAATAAAATAGAAATATTCATAACTTAGATAGCGCTCTGCAATGCTTGCTTAATATATTCTTCTCGAAGCGCTATCACAAATTTTCCAGGTTTGCCGTCACCAATTTGATTGTTATTAATTTTTACAACAGGCATCACACAAGCTGTTGCTGAGGTGATAAACGCTTCACTAGCTGATTGCGCGTCGGGTAGTGAAATATTTTTGGTCACCACTTCATAACCTAAATCTTTTGCGCATTTAAAAATTACATCCCTTGTAATTCCACTTAAAATTAAATTATCGGACTGTCGGGTCATGATAATTTTACCTTTGATAATCCAGGCATTGCTAGAGCTACCTTCAGTAATGTAACCCTCTCTAAGCATCCAGGCATCATCAAAACCTTTTTCTGTTGCTTCAGTTTTTGCCATACTTGCGTACAGTAATTGTGTTGTTTTAATATCGCAGCGTTTCCATCTCATATCGTCGAGTGTCATTACTTTTATTCCATTCTTTGCAGATTCTGAATCAATAATTATTTTCTCTTGAGTGAATGCAAGAACTGTTGGCTCAATTTTATCCTTTGGCATATCAAAACTTCTATCTGCGGTACCTCTTGTTACTTGCAGATAAATCATGCCCTCTTTTAAATTATTTAGTTCAATTAATTTTCTATGAAATATTAAAATATCAAGATGATTTAATAATTTTTTAAATTTTAACTCAGTCATAGAACGATCCAATCGTTTCATATGATTATTAAAATCTATCAACTTGCCATTAATAACCGTTGTTACTTCGTATAAAGAATCTGAAAATAAAAGACCTCTGTCAAAGACTGAAACTTTCGCTTCATCTTCTCTTTTAAACTCTCCGTTTATGTAAACATGTCTCATATTAATTGTTATTTATTAGACAAAAACGTCTAAATAATAAACATAAAATAAGTATCTAAGTTAATGGAGATTTATTAAGAAATTGAACAGCTCATGTCCTGACCGCAGCACAATGGACTTTTAATTTTTCCATGACCATTCGGACATTCACAGATTTGAACTTTTTGTCCATTATCTAATTTTAGTGATGCGTCTTTAAGAGGAGCATTACATTTTCCGCAAGTAATATTTGCGGACATTTTACATTTTGGACATTCGTATGTTGCCATATACATTCATATTATCACAGATTGGCCTTTGATAATAAGTTAAATTATTTAACTAGATCAAGGCTTAAAATAACATTTATGGTAACTTCATCTTTTAAAACTAAAGTGGATGACCAAAGTCCAGTTCCAATTTCAAAATCAGTT
>JABHUX010000100.1 GCA_018658635.1 Alphaproteobacteria bacterium | reverse complement strand
TTTTACACCGGGAGTTTTTGGTAAAGGTGATGGAAAAGATCTAGGCCATAATATTGAATTTAAAACACAAGTTAGAGCGGCTTTTAATTTAAGTCCAACATCTAATGTTGGTGTTTCTTACAGTCACATTTCAAATGCTAGTTTAGGTGATAAGAATCCTGGCGCAAATAATTATAGCATTAATTTTCAAAAAAATTTCTAAAACTTTATTATGTCATTAGCTAGATGCTTTAATGTTGATGATTTTAGAAAGTTAGCAAAAAAAAGATTACCTTCTCCCATTTTTAATTATATTGACGGTGGTGCGGATGATGAAGTCACATTAAAGAGAAATACATCTGCGTTCGATGATTGCAATTTAGTACCTAATGTTTTGAGAGATGTTAGTTCAGTTGATATGTCCACAACTGTTTTGGGACAAAAAATTGAGATGCCATTATTTCTTGCACCAACGGCGATGCATAGATTGTATCATCACGATGGGGAGAAAGCGACTTCAAGAGCAGCAGAAAAATTTGGAACTTTTTTTGGAATGTCGACAATTGCGACAACCAGTATTGAAGAGGTTGGAAACTTAACAGGTGGTCCAAAATTATTTCAACTTTACATACATAAAGACAGAGGTTTAACAGACAATTTAATTGAGCGATGTCAAAGAGCTAACTTTAAAGCATTATGTTTAACAGTAGATACTATTGTTGCAGGTAACAGAGAGCGAGATCATAGAACTGGATTTACAACTCCGCCAAAATTAACTTTGGCAAGCTTGATAAGTTTTGCATTACATCCCGAGTGGACTTTAAATTATTTAATGCATGAAAGATTTAAACTACCCAATCTTCCACACACAGAGAAAGGTGGACAATCCATAGAAACTTCAGTGATCAACTATATTAATAGTCAATTCGATCCTACAATGAATTGGAAAGATGCAGAGTATGTTGCAAAAAAATGGAAAGGTGCATTTGCTTTAAAAGGAATCACCTCCGTTGCAGATGCAAAAAAAGCTGTAGATATAGGAGCAACAGCAATCATGATTTCAAATCACGGCGGAAGACAACTAGATGCCTCTATGTCACCCTTTGATGTACTTGCAGATATTGTGGATGCCGTTGGAGATAAAATTGATGTTATTTTAGATGGTGGTGTTCGTAGAGGAACTCATGTTTTAAAAGCGCTAGCTCTTGGAGCCAAAGCTTGTTCTTTTGGTAAAGCTTATTTGTATGCATTGTCAGCTGGCGGGCAGGCTGGTGTTGAGGCTGTTCTTAAAATCATGCATGATGAGATAAAAAGAGGAATGACTTTAATGGGCTGCAGAAATATTAAAGAACTCACAAAAGATAGTTTGAGTGTTAGAAAAAGATGAAATTAGCCAATAGTTTGCAAAAGCTAGGCACAGAAAATGCATTTGTCGTTCTTGCAAAAGCGAAAGCTTTAGAGGCTCAAGGAAAAGAAATAATTAATTTAGGAATAGGTCAGCCTGATTTTAGAACTCCAAAACACATTGTTGATGCCGCAAAAAAAGCCTTAGACGACGGTTTCCATGGCTATACACCAGCAAATGGTCTTTTAGAATTGAGACAAGGAGTATCTCGTCATATTAAGAAAATGTATGGCGCAAATATAGACGCTTCACGAGTAGTGATTGTACCAGGTGGAAAACCTACAATGTTTTTTGCAATGTTAATGTTTGGCCAGCCAGGCACAGAAATTATTTATCCAGAACCAGGATTTCCAATTTATGAATCAATGATTAATTATTCAGGAGCAAAAGCAGTTCCAATGTATTTAAGCGAGAAAAATAATTTTTCATTTAAAGCTGAAGAAGTTTTAAAATTAATAAATGATAAAACTCGCTTAATAATAATTAATAATCCACAGAATCCAACGGGGGGTCTTATTGAAAGAGAACAAATTGACAAACTCGTTGCAGGTTTAAAAAAATTTCCAGATGTTGCAATTTTAAGCGATGAAATTTATAGCAGACAAATTTATGATAATAAAAAAATGCCTTCGTTTTTTAATTATCCAGAACTTTTTGATCGATTAATTGTTTTGGATGGCTGGAGCAAAACATATGCAATGACAGGTTGGCGTTTAGGCTGGAGCGTATGGCCAGAAAAAATTATTGAAGATATTACTAGATTGTGTGTGAATGATCATTCATGTCCTTGCGCTTCAACTCAAATTGCTGGTCTCGCTGCATTAGACGGACCTCATGATTTTTTAGATGAAATGATGAGTCAATTTAATAGAAGGAGAAAATTAATTGTTGATGGATTAAACAGTATTAAAGGGGTTACTTGTAATAATCCCGGAGGAGCTTTTTATGTATTTCCTAATATTAGTGGGACTGGAATGAATGGTAATGAGTTTGCAGATAAATGTTTAAATGAAGCAGGAGTTGCAATTATTCCAGGCGTAAGCTTTGGTAAATCTGCCAAAGATTTTGTAAGATTTAGTTTTGCAAACTCTTACGAGAATATAGAAAAAGCTTTAGAAAAAATTAAAAAAATTGTTATCAAATAAAGTTTTTTTTTGATCTCAAATACCTATATATATCAATGAAAATAATATAAGTTTGAATTATGTCCACACTAGCAATGCCACCAGTTGATCAGTTGGTTTTAAATGATAAAGAAAAAATTGTTCGACATTTAAAAAGATTTACTAATCCAATTAATGTTATTTCAGACCCAGAAGGCATAACTCCATATGAAACGGATGCATTAAGTGCTTATAAACAAAAGCCAATGGTCATTGTTCTTCCTGAGAATACAGAGGAAGTTAGAAGTATTTTAAAATATTGCCATGAAAATAATATCAAGGTTGTACCAAGAGGATCTGGTACAGGTCTTTCCGGTGGAGCATTACCTTTGGCAGACTGTGTTTTGTTAGGTCTTAGTAAATTTAATAAAATTTTAGAAGTTGATTTCGAAAATAGATGCGTTGTTACCCAGCCTGGAGTTACGAATTTATCTCTAACAAAAGCAGTTGAGCATAATGGTTTTTATTATGCACCGGACCCTTCAAGCCAAATTGCTTGTTCAATTGGCGGAAATATTGCCGAGAACTCAGGAGGAGTTCATTCTTTAAAATACGGAACCACAACAAATAACGTTCTCGGAGTTGAAATTGTTTTGATGGATGGAACAATTATGAGGTTTGGCGGAAAAAAATTAGAATCTGAAGGTTATGATTTATTAGGTTTGATCACAGGCTCAGAGGGTTTGCTTGGAGTTTTAACAGAGGTAACAGTTAAAATTTTAAAAAAACCACAGTCAGTCAAAGCTCTACTTTTAGGCTTTCAAAGCATTGAAGATTCCGGTCAGTGCGTTTCAGATATTATTTCAGGAGGAATTATACCTGCAGGAATGGAAATTATGGACAAGCCTTTAATAAAAGCAACAGACAATTACGCTAAGGCTGGATATCCAAAAGATGTTGAGGCAATTTTAATCGTGGAACTGGATGGCACGGAAAGTGAAGTAAATATTTTAATAAAAAGAGTAGAAGAAATTGCTAAGAAAAATAAATCATCCTATTTACGCATAAGTAAGAATGACGAAGAGAGATTAAGATTTTGGCTAGGAAGAAAAGCTGCATTTCCAGCAATTGGAGATATGTCCCCTGATTATTTATGCATGGATGGAACTATTCCTAGAAAAAAATTAGCAGAAGTTTTGCAAGAAATTACTAAGCTTTCACAAAAACATGGTTTAAGAGTTGCAAATTGTTTTCATGCAGGAGATGGAAATTTGCATCCTCTGATTATGTTTGATTCAAATGTTAAGAGTGAATTAAAAAGAGCAGAAAAATTTGGCGCTGATATTTTAAAATATTGTGTAAAAGTGGGTGGTGTACTTACCGGAGAACATGGAGTTGGAATTGAGAAAAGAGATTTAATGTGCGAAATGTTTAACGATGAAGACATTCAACAGCAACTAAATATTAAACAAGCATTTGATGAGAAATCTCTTTTAAATCCAGGTAAAGTATATCCAATCCTTCATCGTTGTGCAGAAGGCGGGAAGATGCACATTCATAAAGGAGATACAAAGTTCAAAGATATCCCAAGATTTTAATGCGAGAAATTTATTCGCCGTCAAGCGAACATGAGGTTGCCGATTTTATAAAAAATTGTAATTCGCGAGAGATTCCAATTGAAATTATAGGACATAATTCAAAATCAATCGGCAGATTAATTCAGTGTTCAAAATCTTTAAATTTAAAAAATTTAAGTGGAATTATTGAATATTTTCCTGAAGAACTTTATATAAAAGTTAGAGCAGGAACGTCGCTTGCTTTAATTGAGACAGAGTTAGACAAAAAAAATCAAGAACTATCTTTTGAACCATCCGACATGGGATTTTTATATAATGGTAGGAGCAATAAAGGATCCGTTGGTGGAGCTGTAGCTTGTAATTTATCAGGATCACGCAGATTTAGGGCGGGCGCTTTAAGAGATCATATTCTAGGATTTAGAGGAATAAATGGCAAAGGTGAGATTGTAAAATCTGGGGGGACCGTTGTTAAAAATGTAACAGGTTATGATGTAAGCAAACTTATAACCGGATCGTATGGGACCTTAGTTGCTTTGACAGAGATTGTTTTGAAAGTTCAACCAAAAAATGAAGAGAGTCAAACTTTATTAGTTAATAATATTAATTTAAATAAAGCTTTAAATATTTTTTCAAAATCAATGGAAACTTCCGTTGAAATATCAGGTGCATGTTTTTACCCAAAAAAAATGTCCAAGTTTTTTAAATTAAATGATCTAGATACAACAACTTCAATTGCTGCTATTCGTCTTGAAGGACCCAAGATTTCTGTGGTTGAAAGAGTAAATACTCTAAAAAAATTATTTGATGAATATAAAAAAACAATTTCAGTTCTTGAAAATTATCAATCAAGAATTTTTTGGCAAAATACAACAGATCTGCAATTTTTTAATAATAGTACAAATGTGGTTGTAAAAATAATTTTACCACCTGCTAATACAGATCAGTTTATAAATAAATTTGAAAATGATGAATTAAAATATGTAGTCGATTGGGCGGGTAATTTAATTTGGGTTGAAATACCAGAGAATGATAGCATATTACTTAGACAATTAAGAACGGAAGCAGCAAAAGTTGCTGGGCACATAACGATTATTAAGGCGCCCAATCATGTACGTATTAAAGAGGAATTTTTGACAACTGTTGATGAGAATATTAAAGTTTTATCTTTAAAGATAAAAGAAAGTTTTGACCCAAAGAAAATTTTAAATCCAGGAAAGATGTATTCAGGAATATAATGCAAACAAATTTTACAAAAAAACAATTACAAGAGAGCAATATTAGTTCAGCAGATGGAATTTTAAGAAAATGTGTGCATTGTGGATTTTGTAATGCAACTTGTCCAACCTATCAGATCGTAGGAGATGAACTTGATGGTCCACGCGGTAGAATTTATTTAATCAAAGATATGCTGGAAAATGAAAAACCAGCCAATGAAAAAATAGCAAAGCACATTGATCGATGCTTATCTTGTTATGCATGTATGACTACTTGTCCTTCAGGAGTTAATTATATGCATCTTGTAGATCATGCACGAAATCATATAGAAAAAACTTTTGTCAGACCTTTCTTTGATAGATTTATAAGAAACTTGCTTTCCAAAATTTTACCAAGCCCAACTTTATTTAGAATGGCTGGTTATTCTGCAAGATTATTTTATCCTTTTAGGTTTTTATTTCCAAAAAGAATTAAAAATATGCTGAAGTATATGCCAAATTCTTTTCCAGTATCTAGACAAGAAAATAGAGAAATATACTCACCAGCCGGAAAGTCTTATGCAAGAGTTGCTTTACTTACAGGCTGCGTACAAAGAGTTATTTCGCCACAAATTAATGATGCAACAATTGAGATTTTAAATAGGCATGGTGTTGAAGTGATTGTACCAAAAAAAGTGGATTGTTGCGGATCATTAAATCATCACTTAGGTAAAGAAGAGCTTGCTCACAAGTCTTTCATAAATAATATTAATTCATGGTTTAAATGGTATGAAGAAAAAAATCTTGATGCAATTTTAGTGACCACGTCTGGCTGTGGTACTACTTTAAAAGATTATGGTTACATTTTTAGAGACCATCCAGATAAAGAACTTAGAAAAAAAGCAAAAATGGTCTCATCGCTTGCAAAAGATGTAACTGAATATTTAGGAAAAAATATTAAATTAAATTATATAAAAAAAGACAAAAAATTTAAAATTGCATATCACTCCGCATGTTCAATGCAACATGGGCAAAAAATACATAAACAGCCAATAGATTTATTAACAAAAACTGGCAATGAAATAGTTGAGATACCAGACGGTCATTTGTGCTGCGGGTCGGCTGGAACTTATAATTTACTTCAAGATGAAATGGCCTCAGAACTATTAAAAAGAAAAGTTTCAAATATAGATAAAGTAAAACCTGATTTTATTTCAACTGGAAATATTGGATGTATGACGCAAATTTCATCTGGAACCAAAATACCAATTGTCCATACCATAGAAATTTTAAACTGGTATACAGGGGGAGAAAAACCCAAAGCAATTAATTTGTTATGAAGAAAAAGATTTTAGTTACTAAAAATTTATTAAAAGAGACAGAAGAGCGTGTTCAGAAATTATTTGATACAAAATTAAATAAAGAAGAAAAACCTTATACTACAGAAGATATAATTGAGCTTTCCAAGGACTGTGATGGAATTTTATCTTTTAGCTCAGACAAAATAGACTCAGCAGCTATCAATAAATTATCTGATAAAGTAAAAATTATCGCAAACTATGCTGTTGGTTTTGGAAATATCGATACTAATGCTGCAGCAAAAAAAGGAATAGTTGTAACCAATACTCCAGAAGTTTTATCCGAAGCAACTGCCGACATTTCTATTCTTCTTTTGTTAGGAGCATCAAGAAGAGCTTATGAGGGAAGAAAATTTGCTGAAGAGCAAAGTTGGAGTTGGAGAACTGATTTTTTACTTGGCAAGCAAATGTCTAATAGAAAATTAGGAATTCTTGGCATGGGAAGAATTGGTAGAGCAGTTGCAAAACGTGCCCGAGGTTTTGGGATGGAAATTCATTATCACAATAGAACTAAATTAGCGGCTCACTTTGAAGAGGGAGCAATTTATCACGACAATATTAAGTCATTATTTAATAACAGCGAATTCCTTTCCATTAATTGTCCTGCAACTAAAGAGACGACTAACTTAGTTAATGAGCAATCGATTAATTATTTACCTGATGGCGCTGTTGTTACGAATGCAGCAAGAGGAGACATTATTGATGATACTGCCATGATTAAAGCAATGAAAAGTGGAAAAGTTTTTGCTTTAGGACTAGACGTTTATAATGGTGAACCAAAAATCAATCCTGAATATTTAAAATTAAATAATCTTTTTTTACTTCCTCATATTGGCAGTGCAACGGTTAGAACAAGACTTGATATGGGAGATAGAGCAGTCGATAACTTAGAGAATTTCTTTAATAATAAAAAACCTAAAGATCAGGTTAATTAAAGATATTTAGCAATTAATACTATTGAGTCTTCGTAGATAAGTTCTGCTGCCACCCATAAGATTGCAAATAACCCAACCCAAGCAATCCATTTAAACTTTTTAATATAAATCGAGATAAAATTCGCAAGTGTTGCCATGATAATAATTGAAAGAGTTAACCCAAATACAAGCGCCCAGTAGTGACCTTTAGCGGCGCCCGCAACTCCTAAAACATTATCTAAACTTAAAGTGATATCAGCTAGAGCAACAGTTAAGATTGCTTTGCTTAATTTAGATCTTTCGGTTTCTTTGACTGTAAACTTATTATTATCGTCAACTTCTTTTTCTTTAATAACATCCTGGTAAAGTTTGTAGACAATCCAAAGCAATAATATTCCACCAATTAATTTTACACCTTCAAACTGAAGTAAAAAAGTTACAATTCCTGTAAAAACTAATCTCATGACAACAGCCACAAGAGTTCCGTAAATCAATATTTTTTTTCTTAAAGAACCTTCAAATTGAGAAGCAACCATTCCAATCACAATGGCATTGTCACCAGATAAAATTACATTAACTAAAATTATTTGTAAGAAAATTATAGTTTCCTGAGAAAAAATATTCATTTTTATTTAAATATCATTATTCCGAGAAATTAATTTAATACAAATTAATAAAAGCAAATTTATATTTTTTATTACAACCAGTAGTAGTATTTATTGATGGTATATATATATTTTTGAGATATTTTTTTTAGAGACTCTCACGCTCGTTTTTGCTTTAATCACTACCAGTTAATTAACTAAATAAGGGAATATAAATGACAAAACTAAAAGACGAAGTTACGTCGTTGGAGTCTAAAAAAACTTCAAGACGTAAGTTTTTCAAAGCTGCTGCAGCCACA
>JABHUX010000099.1 GCA_018658635.1 Alphaproteobacteria bacterium | reverse complement strand
TACCGAAATAATAAGCAAGTTCTAATTGATGAAACATTAAAAAGTTTTGCAAGTAAACTAAAAATAAATATTAGCAAAGAACAAATACACTATAGTGATATTCACGGTTGGCGTTATTCTTATAATCTAAATACAGCCAAACCTAATTGTTATTGGGATAGTAATTTACGGCTTGGAATATGTGGCGATTGGTTTTCAGGAAGTAATGCTGAAAGCGCTTTTTTAAATGCGAAGCAATTAGCTAATTTGATTTAAACTATTTTTGACTTTTGATTTCTTCAACTTCTTTTTTTAATTTATCAATTTGTGTCATTAAATCATCCATATTTTTTTCTTGCTTAGGGGTTGAATTTTTTGGTTCAGTTTTTTGACCAAAGTTAAAAAAATTAAAGTCAGTCAAATTTGGAAATCCTTTTGCAAAGATATTATTAGTATTTGCTGCGTTCATCGTAGTGTTTAAAAAATCAAACATCATGTTATTTTTTTTAGTTTCATTAAATAAAATAATTTGTTTTAAAATATGAGCTGGAATTAAATTTACACCAGCGTTTTCTTTCTCTAAAATAATCTGTGTTAAGATAGTTGATGTGATATCGGTTTGGGTATCTACATCCACCACTTTAAAATCCAATTCTTTTTTAATTAAAGTTACAATATCATCTAAAGTAATATAGGCGCTGGTTTCAGTATTATATAATCTACGGTTTGAATATTTTTTAATCTCTATCATGATTGTTTTACATATTCTCCAGGGGCTTCATAAAGTACTTTAAAGTTTTTTACATTGAGTTCAGATGGTTTTTTAAATTCACCCGAATTTGCTGCAAGCCATGAAATCCAAATTGGCCACCATGAACCTTCAGTTTTTTTTGCACTATTAAACCATTCATCTTGAGTTTTACCTTTTTCAAATATTTTTGTGTAAAAGTGAAGTTTGCCAGGCTTATTTTCAGTACCTTGAATAATGCCTGCAATGTGACCTGAATTTGATAATACAAAATTAACGTTAGAATTATAAGCGTTCAGTCCTTGATAGACAGATCGCCACGGAGCGATATGATCTTCTGTCGTTGCAACAGCAAACATGGGTGTGTCAATTTTAGAAAGGTCAATTTCAACATCGCCTATTTTATATTTATTTTTTACGACCAAATTATTTAAATACATGCAGCGTAAATATTCAGAATGCATTTTCTCTGGAAGTCTTGTGGAGTCAGAATTCCAGTGAAGCATATCAAAAGCAGTAGGCTCATTGCCAAGTAAGTAGTTATTTACTACGTAATTCCAATATAAATCACCAGGTCTTAAAAAGTTAAAGGCAGCAGCCATATCTTTACCATCAAAATAACCAGTTTTTTTCATTTGATTTTCAATGCTGGTAATTTGTTCTTCGTTTATAAATATTCCAATTTCACCGGGATCTTCAAAATCAATTAAGCTTGCAAAATAAGTTGCACTTGAAATCTTATATTTATTTGGAACAACTTTTAAGTAGGCAAGTGCAAGAGATGCCAAAGTTCCACCAACACAATAGGAAGCAATGTTTGCTGCGTTAGATCCTGTTTTTTCACAAGTAACTCTTAAAGCCTCCAAGACTCCATCTTCAATATATTCTTTAAAAGAAATATTTCTTGAGCTGGCATCAGGATTTTTCCAAGAAATTAAAAAAGTATTTAACTTTTTATCAACTAAATATTTCATCATAGATTTTTTGTCATTTAGATCCATAATGTAATATTTATTAATGAATGGGGGGATGACCAACATCGGTTTTGCATATTGTTGATCGGTTGTGCAATCATACTGAATCAGTTCAAATAAATTATTTTTAAATATAACCTTACCTTTCGTAGTTGCTAAATTTTTTCCAATTTCAAATTCTCCTGCTTTTGATTGTTGAATGAAAAGCTTATTTGGATGCTTTTCAAAATCTTTTTTATAATTTTCATAACCTTTGGCCAAATTATTCCCCTTTTCATCAAACGTTTTTTTTAGAACTTCAGGATTTGTAAAAGCAAAGTTCGACGGTGATAATGCACTATTTAACTGTTTTAAGTAAAATTGCATTAGTCGCTTATCTTTTGGATCTTTAAATTCTACATTCTCAATTAAGTTATTTAAAAAATTTGTACTAATTAAATAAAATTGTTTAATAAAATCAAAAAATAAGTTAGATTTCCATTCTTCATTGGAAAATCTCTTATCAGTCTTTTCCTCGAACACAACGGGATTTGCCATCCCACCCGATGCTCGTGTTACAAAATAAAAATTTAAACTTGCAATTTGTGAAACCCATTTATTTAATTGATCAAAGTAAGTATTTGGATTTTGTTGAATGCCTGTTTGAAAGTTTTTAAACGACTCCATTATCCTCATCATGGTTGGGGCAATCAGATTTGATAAGTCGTTTATTGTAAAATTTGTATTGGTTTTTGTATTAGCTGAAAATGCAGCAAAGGGGTTTTGATTGGATCCAAGATTTTTAAAAGAATCAACGTATTGATTATAAATTTTAAGATTATTATCGAAGACACCACTTAGATCCTCAAAATTAATTTTATCAGGCTGCTTATCTTCGTTTTTTTTTGTCATTTTTGCTTTCTAATAATAGCTTAATAAATGTGATTAGAGTAATAACCTATATGTGCTTATGCAATATATAAATATTGCATTTGCAAAAGAAAAAAGTCAATAAAATCAGTTATTTAGCATATTTATTGATTTTTGCACTTGAAATATATTGCATCGCAACATAAATATAGCTCATTAAACAAAACAAGGAAAAAACAATGATAACAAATATAAACAATCCTTTTGAATTCTTTGATTTTCAAAAGATGTTGGCAGCTTTAAAAGTACCAACAGTAGATGGTAACTCTGAGAATTTAATCAATGCTCAGAAAAAAACTTTAGAAACATTTGCTAATGCATCTAAAGTATTATTTGAAGGCTATAATGCGATTACTAAAAAGCAAATAGAAGTACTTAACAAAGCTATTTCTAGCGCTAAAGATGCTACTTCTGAATTAGCTAAAGGAAATCCTCAGCAAGCAGCTAGTAAATCTATTGAATTGATGCAAGCATCAATCGTAGAAGCTCAGAGCATTGCTTCTGATTTTTCAAAAATTGCAGAAAAAACTGCAAAAGAATCTTTTGAAATTCTAAATAAAAGACTTTTAGAAGGTTTAACAGAAATCAAAAAAGTTGTTGAAGACGAAGGTAAAAAAACTTCAGCTAAAAACTAATAACAGTTTTTAGAAAAATTTAGAAGATTTGGTTAAATTCCCCCTTATTTTTAACCAAATCCTTCTAAATTTTAAGTAAATCAACATAGCAATTTAAAATATCATCAAGTATAATATTTTTTAGAATTAAATATTTCATAAATCTTAAATGTCTAAAGTTGCACTCATCACAGGCGGAACAAGAGGAATTGGAGCCGCAATTGCAAATAAATTAAAAACAGATGGTTTTAGAGTAGTATCTACTTACGTTGGAAAAGATGAGTCAGCACAAGCATATTCAAAACAAACTGGAATTGAAGTTATAAAGTCAGACGTTTCTTACTTTGAAAGCTGCAAGGCTGCTGTTGCGGAAGTTGAAAAAAAATATGGCGAAATAGAAATTGTTGTCAATAACGCCGGAATTACAAAAGATCGTTTTTTACATAAAATGAGTCCAGAAGAGTGGAATTCAGTTATTAACACTAATTTAAATTCTCTCTTTAATATCTGCCGAAATGTAATTGAAAAAATGAGAGCAAAAGGTTTTGGTAGAATTGTATCAATTAGTTCTATCAATGGTTTAAAAGGTCAAGTAGGTCAGACAAATTATTCAGCGGCGAAAGCTGGAATAATTGGATTTTCAAAGGCACTGGCATTAGAGAATGCTAATAAAGGAATAACCGTAAATGTTATTGCTCCAGGTTATGTGGGCACAGATATGGTTAAAAAAATTGATCCAACAATTCTTAAAGGAATTGTAGGGCAAATTCCCGTTGGTAGACTTGCAGAGCCGGAGGAAATTGCCGCCTTGGCAAGTTATTTAGTAAGTGATAAAGCAGGCTTCATTACCGGCGCTACCTTTTCAATAAATGGTGGCCAGTACATGCAATAAAATAAATTTATAATAAAAAGGAGAAGTAAAAAAAGATGAATGATAATGATGTTGTAATAACAGGTGCAGTTCGAACAGCAGTAGGATCTTTTGGTGGTTCTCTTTCCTCTCTAACAGCTCCGCAATTAGGAGCAGAAGTAATTAAAAAAGTTTTAGAAAAATCAGAAATTAAACATGATCAAGTAGATACTGTTTACATGGGACAAATTTTAGCTGCAGGTGCTGGACAAAATCCTGCTCGACAAGCTGCAATTCACGCTGGCATACCAGTTGAAAAAACTGCAACTACCATCAATCAACTTTGCGGTTCAGGACTTGCCTCAGTTGCTTTTGGTTACAATTCAATTAAATGCGGCGATGCCAATATAGTTATTGCGGGCGGACAAGAGAGCATGAGTAATGCTCCACACTTTATTAATATTAGAAATGGTTTAAAATTAGGTGACGGTAAATTGCAAGACTCAATGATTGTTGATGGACTGTGGGACGCGTACAATCATTATCATATGGGCGTGACGGCAGAAAATGTTGCACAAAAATTTCAAATTACAAGAAAAGATCAAGACGCATTTGCAGCGGCATCACAAAGAAAAGCTATTGATGCAATTAAAGGAAAAAAATTTAATGATGAAATCGTTCCATTAACTGTCAAAATTAAAAAACAAGATGTCATTTTTGACAAAGATGAATATCCAAAAGATGGAACAACTATTGAAAAACTTGAAATTTTAAAACCAGCATTTAAAAAAGATGGAACTGTAACAGCTGGAAATGCATCAGGATTAAATGATGGCGCGGCTGTAGTGAGTTTAATGTCAGGAAAAACTGCAAGAGAATTGAGTATTGAGCCACTTGCAAAAATAGTTTCGTGGGCTGTATGTGGTGTAGATCCATCGATTATGGGAACAGGACCAATTCCAGCATCTCGTCTTGCACTTAAAAAAGCAGGCTGGGGTGAAGATGAATTAGATTTAATTGAAGCAAACGAAGCATTTGCTGCACAAGCCATCGCTGTAAATAAAGAGAT
>JABHUX010000098.1 GCA_018658635.1 Alphaproteobacteria bacterium | reverse complement strand
GTATATTTGTTAATCCACTTCAATTTAATAATAATAAAGATTTTAAAAAATATCCTAAAACTATTTTATCTGACTTAAAAATTTGTAAAAAAAATAAAGTTGACTATGTTTATTTGCCAAAAGAAAAAGATATTTATCCAGAAAAAAAAATCATTATTAAAAATAAAATTCATTATTTTAAAAATTTTATGGAAGGGAAATTTAGACCTGGCCATTTTGAAGGTGTTATAGAAGTTGTAAAAAGACTGTTGAACCATATTAAAGCTAATTATCTTTTCCTTGGAAAAAAAGACTACCAGCAATTGATTGTTATTAGGAAATACCTAGAAAGCATTGACTCAAAGGTAAAAGTTATATCTTGCAATACTATTAGAGCTAAAAATGGGGTCGCGCTATCCTCTAGAAATAAACTATTGGATCAAAGATCATTAAATATTGCTGGGAAAATATATAATTATTTAAAAAAAAATAGAAATAAAGTTATAAAGTCTAAAAATAACTCATCCTTTATAAAAAAAATAAAAGAATTTGGTGCGCAAAAAATAGATTATTTGTCTGCTTTTAATTTAATGCAATTAAAGAAAACTAATAAACCTTCGGTTAATACGAGAGTATTTCTAGCCTATCATTTAAATGGCATAAGGTTGATTGATAACTTTTAATGGAAATTAAAATATCTCACCAACCTATTGCTTATAAAAAAGCAATCGATTTTTTAGAACAAAGAGTAGAAAAAGTTCATGCAGAATTAGAAGATGAACTTATTTGGATATTAGAACATGATTCTGTTTATACGAAAGGAGTAAGCGCAACTGATAAAGATTTATTAGTACCTAATTTATTTCCTATAATTGAAACAAATCGTGGAGGAAAATATACCTATCACGGTCCTGGTCAAAAAATAGTTTATTTTGTTATAAATCTAAATAAGCGTGAAAAAGAAATTAAAACATTTGTTCGTAATGTTGAAAAATGGATTATTTCTATCCTCAAAGATTTTAATATTTCATCACATTCTGATCCCAAAAATATAGGCATTTGGATAAAAAATAATAATAAAGAAAATAAAATTGCAGCTATTGGAATTAAAGTTAAAAAATGGATTGCCTATCACGGTTTTTCTCTTAATATTAATGTTAATAAAACTGATTATCGAGGAATAGTTCCTTGCGGGATATCTAATAAAGGAATAATTAATATTTCAGATTTACGCGCAATTCCAAATGACGAAAATATTAATAATTCAATAAAAGAAAACTTTTATAAATTATTTAATTCGTAAATTAATTTTTGCTCCTTACAAAAACTTTGAAAGTATAACGATGGTTCAGCATGATGAATTATCTTTTTACTATTTATTAAAAACTCAACTTTATAGGCATGCAGCATTAAATGAAGTTGCTTGGTTTTATTTAAGCCCTTATTTGTATATTTCTTTTCTCCTAAAATAGGATGTTTAATAAAACTTAATTGTCTTCTTAACTGATGTTTTCTTCCTGTTTCAGGATTTAGCAATAACAATGAGTAGTCTTTTGTCTCAGAGATAACTTTATAATTAGTGATCGATAAATGTACTTTTTCTTTATTATTTTCTAAATAACTAAGTTCATTTTTTAAAGTTCCACTTTTATTTTCTAAAATCCCATCTACTACAGCTAAATAACTTTTATTTATAGTTTGATTTTTAAAAGCTTCTGAAAAAAATTTGGCACTTTTGTGAGTTTTGCTAATAATTAAAATTCCTGTTGTTTCAGCATCTAATCGGTGAACTAAATGTGGAGTTAAATATTCAGTTTCTGAATAGTTTTTTAATATATCGAAAATATTTTTTGCTGTTTTAGTTCCCGATTGTACAGCTAAGTTATAAGGTTTGTTTAAGACAAAATAATGCTCATTTTCAAATAGAATGTTGTTTTTAATTAAATCGTAATCTTTTTTTGATGGTAAATATGAAAATTTTTTTTTTATTATTTTGTCATCATTATCAATATCAGCGTAAATTTTAATTTCATCATTTATCTGTATTTTATAAGAACTTTTTGCTTTTTTTCCATTAACTAAAATTTTTCCTTTTCTTAAAGTTCTTTCAATCAATGACTGAGGTAATGATTTTACTTTTTTTTTAAACCATTTATCGAGACGGATATTTTCAAAATCTTCTTCAATTTTAAAAATGTGTTTAGGTTCCATTATGAGATAATGTGAATAAACTTATCTCCTAAATAAAACATCAATAAACCAAAAAATACTGAAACAAAAATATAAAAAAAAGCTAGTAAGTAGTTTGAACTATTAATAAGATTAAAAAAATCTTGAGAAAAGGAGGAGAATGTTGTGAACCCCCCTAAAAATCCAATTGTAATATAATTTTTGAAATTTTCATCGATAGATATGAATTTTGTATCTAGTACTCCAGAAACTAAACCAATCAAAAAACATCCTAATAAATTTACTGTAAGAGTTCCAATTGGAAAAATAGTTTGAAAAATTTTTGGAGTGATTTGTATGACTGAAAATCTTGCTAAAGTTCCAAAAGCACCAAATAAAGCAATTAATAAATAAGACTTCATTAATTGTTTATTTACTTAACTGCTGAGCTTCTTCCTTTGGCTGCTCAGGTTTTTTTTGAACTGGTCCTGAATCTTGTCCTTTTGCATTAAAATCTTTGTCAACTAATTCAATGTATGCCATTGTTGAGTTGTCACCAAAACGATTTCTAGTTCTAATGATTCTAGAGTAACCCCCTTTTCTATTTTCGTATCTTTTAGACAAAACTGTAATTAACTTTTCTGCTGAAACTTCGTCTTGTAATTTTGAAATTAAAGATCTTCTAGCTGATAAATCTTTCTTTTTTCCAATAGTAATAACTTTGTCAATTAATGGTTTCAACTCTTTTGCTTTAGGCAAAGTTGTTTTAATTTGCTCATGCTTAATTAAAGAATTAAGCATATTTTTAAACAAAGCCTTACGGTGCTCTGAGGTTCTATTTAATTTTCTATGAGCAATTTTGTGTCTCATTAATATTAATAGTTGTCCTCTAATTTTTTGGAAAGTTCGGCAATATTTTCTGGTGGCCAATTTGGAACTTCCATTCCAAGATACAATGACATTGTAGTAAGAACTTCTTTAATTTCATTCAAAGATTTTCTTCCAAAATTAGGAGTTCTTAACATTTCACTTTCACTTTTTTGAACTAAATCACCAATATAAATAATATTATCATTTTTAAGACAATTCATTGATCTTACAGAAAGTTCTAATTCGTCAACTCTTCTAAGTAGGTTTCTATTAAATTCTGGCTCAGAAGGTTTTTTCTCTTGAATTGTTGCAACGGGTTCATCAAAGTTTACAAACATTGCCAATTGATCTTGTAAAATTCTAGCTGCAAAAGCAACAGAATCTTCTGCTGTTACAGATCCATTTGTTTCAACTTCCATAGTTAATTTATCATAATCTAATGTTAATCCTTCTCTTGCATTAGATACGTTATAAGAAACTCTCTTTACTGGACTGAAAACAGCGTCGATTGCTATTAATCCTAATGGGGAATTGCTAGCTTTATTTCTGTCGGCAGGGACGTAACCTTTTCCAGTGTTTACTGTTAATTCCATGTGAAATTTAGTTTTTTCATCTAAGTTACAAATTACTAAATCAGGATTTAATATTTCAATGTCTGAATTTGGAGCAATCATTTTTGCTTTAATCTCACCAGGTCCTTTTGCATCTAAAATTAATTTTTTTGGTCCAGAAGTCTTTAAGTCCAAAGCTAAAGCTTTAACGTTAAGAACAATATCAGTAACATCTTCTCTAACACCATCTATTGATGAAAATTCATGTAGCACTCCATCAATTTGTATTGCTGTTACAGCTGTGCCTTGAACTGAGGACAATAAAACTCTTCTTAATGCATTTCCTAAAGTTAAGGCGTAACCTTTTTCTAAAGGTTCAGCGATAATTTTTGCATGTTTTTTATCATCGCTTTGTGTAATATTTAATTTTGATGGTTTTATAAGTTCTTTCCAATTTTTATCTATCAAGTTACTTCTCCTGTTTAGTTATTATTAAACTCGTCTTTTTTTTGGAGGCCTGCAGCCATTATGTGGCATCGGACTCATATCTTTAATAGAGGTAATCTTAAAACCTCTAGCTTGTAATGCTCTAAGAGCAGTTTCGCGACCTGAACCAGGCCCTTTAACTTCAACCGTAATATTTTTTAATCCATGTTCTAATGCTTTGCCAGCTGCATCATCGGCTGCAACTTGCGCTGCGTATGGCGTTGATTTTCTAGAGCCTTTAAATCCTTTTGATCCTGCAGATGACCACGAAATCACGTTGCCTTGTTTGTCTGTAATAGTAACAATTGTATTATTAAAAGTTGCATTTACGTAAACATTTCCGTTTATAACGTTCTTTTTTTCTTTTTTTTTAACTTTTATTTTTTTTTTAATTCCACTATCTGGTTTAGCGTCTTTTGCTGGTGCAGCAATACCTTCAGTTTTTGGTTTTTTATCTTTAATACTTTTATCTTCGGCCATTTAATTATTTCATACTAGTTAATTTTTTTCCTGCAATAGCAATAGCCTTACCTTTTCTCGTTCTTGCGTTGGAATGTGTTCTTTGTCCTCTAACTGGAAGTCTTTTTCTGTGTCTTGATCCTCTGTACGTTCCTAAGTCTTTTAGTCTTTTGATATCTAAAGATACGTTTCTCCTAAGATCTCCTTCAACTGAATATTTACTATCAATAAATTCTCTAATTTTTAAAACTTCATCATCTGTAAGAGCATTTGTTCTTTTATGTTTATCAATTTTTAATTCATTACAAATGTCATTTGCTGTTTTGTCTCCAATCCCATGAATATAAGTAAGAGCCGCTT
>JABHUX010000097.1 GCA_018658635.1 Alphaproteobacteria bacterium | reverse complement strand
TAATTTTGCAGATTTTTTTTTGGTATTTTACAGTTTTAAGGTCACTACCAAGTACAGAGAAAAGTTTAATAATATTTAATTTTTTAATTATTAATTTGCAGGGTTTTTATATACCAAAATATATTTTTACTAATTCACAATATATATTTTACGGAATTATTTTTGCTCTACTAACAATCTTTCTAATTAAATATTATGCTAATAAAATGTTTTATGAGCATGCAAAAGTTATTCCTGTTTTTAAGATATCTTTATTTTTGATTATTTTATTTCCTGCAGTCCTTTCTTTGATTGGTGGAGTAGTTATTAATGTTGAATATCCAAAATTAGTAAAAAATTTTGGTATTTTCAATTATTTAGGTGGTATTAAATTAATTCCAGAATTTTTAGCATTGGTATTTGCTCTATCTTTATATACATCAGCATTTATAGCAGAAAATGTTAGAGCTGGAATCTTAGCAATTAATAAAGGTCAAAAAGAAGCTGCTAAATCTTTAGGGTTTAATAATTCTCAATCGTTAAATTTAATAGTGATACCACAAGCCTTAAGAGTAATAATTCCTCCAACAACTAATCAGTATTTAAATTTAACAAAAAACTCTTCATTAGCTGCAGCAATAGGATATCCAGATTTAACCGGAGCATTTGCGGGTACAGCTTTGTCGCAAACAGGCAAAGCAATTGAAATTATATTCATTGTGATGATGACTTATCTAACTATTAGTTTGTTAATCTCACTTATTTTAAATTTGTATAATAAAAAAATAGCAATAGTGGAAAGATAAAGAATGAACAAAGAAATTGTAAAAAATTGGTTAAAACTAAATTTGTTCTCAAATTGGTATAATTCTATAATTTCATTATTTGTTTTACTTGTTATTTTTTTAACAATTCCTTCTTTTGTAGATTGGGCAATTATTAAAGCTACTTTTATTGGAAAAACAAAAATGGACTGTAAGGCAGGTGGCGCTTGTTGGGTTTTTATTAGTGTATGGTTTGAAAAATTTATTTACGGATTTTATCCAGATAAAGAACTTTGGAGAGTTAATCTAGCTTTTGTAATCTTAATTTTAACAGTAATTAGTGCTTTTTTCGTCAAACCAAAAATTAAACCATTCATTTTATTTTTTTTAATTTTTATTTTTCCAATAATAGGATTTGTTTTAATTCACGGTGGATTTGGTTTAGAGAATGTTGAAACTAGAGTTTGGGGAGGACTTTCATTGACATTCATGTTAACTTTTTTTGGAATTATATTTGCATTCCCTTTAGGAGTTTTGTTAGCTCTAGGAAAAAGATCCGAGTTACCAGTTATTAAATATTTTTGCATTGCTTTTGTAGAATTTTGGAGAGGAATACCTTTAATCACTGTTCTTTTTGCAGCTGCAATTATGTTTCCACTACTTTTGCCAGCCAACACTAATGTTGATAAATTATTAAGAGTCGCAATTGGTTTAGGTATATTTGAATCTGCATATGTAGCTGAAGTAATTAGAGGTGGACTTCAGTCTTTACCAAAAGGTCAGTATGAAGCTGCAAAATCACTAGGTATGAGTTATTGGAAGATGAATTTTCTTATCATATTACCTCAGGCTATTAAGACAGTAATACCGGGTCTTACCAATACTTTTATTGCATTATTTAAGGACACACCTTTAATTATATTGGTTGGTTTACTTGAACTTTTGGGAATGGTTAACTTAGCAAAATCAAATTCATATTGGCTTGGAATGGCTGTAGAGGGATATATTTTTGTTGGAATAATTTTTTGGTTTTTTTCATATCTATTAAGCAGATATACTCAAAGTTTAGAAAAAAAATTTAGTACCGAGAGACATTAATGAGTGAAAAGATTATAGAATTTAAAAATGTAAATAAATGGTACGGAAAATTTCATGCACTAAAGGATATTAATTTATTTGTTAATAAAGGAGAAAAAATAATTATCTGCGGTCCATCAGGCTCTGGAAAATCAACATTAATTAGATGTATAAATGGACTTGAACAACATCATGAAGGAAGCATAGTGGTAGAGGGGATTGAATTGGATAATACATTAAAAAATATTGATAAAATACGTGGAGATGTTGGAATGGTTTTTCAACAATTTAATTTATTTCCTCATCTTACAATCTTAGATAATTGTGCATTAGCGCCAGCATGGGTAAAAAAAATTCCAAAAAAAAAGAGCGAAGAAATCGCCATGGAGTATTTAAAAAAAGTTAGAATTTCAGAGCAGGCGAATAAATATCCAGGACAATTGTCAGGAGGTCAACAGCAAAGAGCTGCGATTGCAAGGGCTTTATGTATGCAGCCTAAAATTATGCTGTTTGATGAACCTACCTCAGCTTTAGATGCTGAAATGATAAAAGAAGTTTTGGAAATTATGACCGATCTAGCAAAAGCTGGAATGACAATGGTTGTTGTTTCTCATGAAATGGGATTTGCTAAAACAGTAGCTGATAGAGTTATTTTTATGGATGAAGGAAAAATTATTGAAACTAAAAAGACTAAAGATTTTTTTGAAAATCCTGAGAATGAAAGAACAAAACTTTTTTTAAGTCAAATACTCCATTAGTTTTATGTTTCGTTATTTTTCAATAATAATATTATCAATTTTTTTCTCTTTAAATTCAAATGCGCATATAGATCATAGTACAAATTTAAATAAAATTGAATTTGATATTTATAGAAATAATGAAAAAGTTGGTTACCACAAAGTTACTTATATTAACAAGAATGGCCTTAAAGAAATTTCAACAGATGTATATTTTGATATTAAATTATTAGGTGTTTCTATTTATAAATATCACTCTCTAGGTAGAGAAATTTATAAAGGTAATAAATTAATTGAATTTAAATCAACAACTAAAGACGGAAACGATAAAGATTATTGTAATATTACAATCTTAACTAACGGTGAATATAACTTTGATGGAACTACTGAAGGTAAATTTTTTAAATATTCCTCTAAAAAAGATTTTTCGTTAGGAACTTGGTGGAATCATGACATTTTATCTAATAATAATTTTGTAGCAGCACAAAGTTGCAGATCTACAGAAACAAAGATAACTTTTTTAAATAAAGAAGAAAGAACTATCAATAATAAAAAACAAATTGTTCAGTTTTTTAATGTTAAAGACAAGGAAGAAAAAATTGATATAAAAATAGGCTTTACAGAGAATTCATTTCAATGGGTAACGATGGATTTT
>JABHUX010000096.1 GCA_018658635.1 Alphaproteobacteria bacterium | reverse complement strand
ATTTCATCTAAACTATCCTCAAGCGTTGCTGTAAAATTATAATCTACATATTTAGTAAACAATTTATCCAAGAAAGCCGTAATAAGTTTGCCTCTGTCAGTTGGTATAAAGCGTTTTGTTATAAGTTCTACATAGTTTCTCGCTGATAATACTGAAATAATACTTGCGTAAGTAGATGGTCTTCCTATTCCAAGTTCTTCTAATTTTTTAACTAAGCTGGCCTCAGAAAATCTAGGAGGGGGTTCAGTAAAATGTTGTTCGGTGTTAAATTTAGGATTTTCTAGTTTTTCATTAATTTTTACTTCTGGTAATATTTTTTGATCATTTTCTTCATCTTTATCAACTTCATCTTCTTCTTTTACATCTTGATATAATTTTAAAAAACCATCGAATACTTGAACAGATCCTGTTGCTCTAAAAGTGATAGATTTTGATATATTTAATATCTCCAAAGTACATCTTTCGTATTCAGCATTTTCCATCTGAGAAGAAAGTGTTCTATTCCAGATAAGCTCATATAATCTTGCTTGATCTTTATCTAAAATAGATCTCATTTTTTCAGGAGTTCTTAAAATATCAGTTGGTCTAATTGCTTCATGAGCTTCTTGAGCATTCTTTGCTTTTTTCCCAGAATAATTTCTAGCTTCACTTGGTAAGTATTTTTTACCAATCTCTTTATCAATGTAATTTCTATATTCCTTAATAGCATCTTGAGAAATGTTAGTTCCGTCTGTTCTCATGTAAGTAATTAAGCCAACAGTATCTCCTTCAAAATCTATTCCTTGATAAAGTCTTTGAGCAATTTGCATTGTTCTAGATGCTGAAAAACCTAATTTTTTAGAAGCCTCTTGCTGCATAGTAGATGTGGTAAAGGGAGCGTAAGGACTTCTTCGGTATGGTTTTTTATCAATGTTCGTAATGTTAAAACTTTCTTTTTTTATTTGCTCTAAAACATTGTTAATTTCTTGTTCATTTTTAAATGTAAACTTTTCAATCTTGTTTCCTTTAAAAGAATAAAGGCGTGCATTTAATTCTTTTTTTTGTTGTGTTAAAAAAGTACAAGCAAAAGTCCAATATTCTTGTGGTTTAAATAATTCAATATCATGTTCTCTATCTACAATAATTCTAAGAGCAACAGATTGAACTCTACCTGCAGATTTTGATCCAGGAAGTTTTGTCCAAAGAATAGGGGAAATATTAAATCCAACTAAATAATCCAATGCTCGTCTTGCCATATAGGCATTAACTAGTTCAGGATTTATATCTCTCGGATTACTAATTCCGTTCTCAACTGCTTTTTTGGTAATCTCGTTAAATACAACTCTTTCAAATTTTTTATCTTTAATTTTTTTATTTTCTTCTAAAATACATTTTAAATGCCAAGCAATAGCTTCTCCTTCACGATCAGGGTCTGTTGCTAAAATAATTCTATCAGCGTCAACTGCATAATCAGTAATTTCTTTTAAATGTTTCTTAGAGCCGGGGTCAATTTCCCAAATCATTTTAAAATCATGTTCTGTATCTACGGAACCATTTTTAGAAGGAAGATCTCTCACATGACCGTAGCTTGCTAAAACTATATAATCTGAACCTAAATATTTATTAATAGTTTTTGCTTTTGCAGGACTTTCAACGATAACTAAATTCATAAATTTTTAGCAAAAAGTGAAGAACTGTCAAAATTTGTGACCTTTGTCAAATTTCGAAAAAAAATAAACAAAAAAGTCTATAATTACTTAGAAATTATCCTTTTATTAGGTTAGCAATATTTTGTCTATGGGTGAAGATTGAAGTGATAAAATAAAAGAAAATTAACAAAAATATTTTCTGGTCAAAGAAAATAAAAGTCGTAACTGTCACAACTAAATATCCTAATAATGCTGAGACAGCTGATATTCTAAAAATGGCAAGCATAATTAGCCAAGCAGTAATAAAAACAGCTGATAAATAAAAATTGATTACTAATAAGCTACCTATGAATGTTGCAACTCCTTTTCCTCCCTTAAATTTTAGCCACACAGGAAAAACATGTGCAAGAAAAACAATTACAGCTGAGTAGTAAGTTAGTTCATTAAAATATTGGATCGTTATAAAAATAGATAGAGTCCCCTTAAGACCGTCTAGAAGAAGAGTTAGAGCAGCAATAAATTTATTGCCCGTTCTTAAGACATTAGTTGCGCCAATGTTTCCAGATCCAATTTTCCTCACATCTCCAAAACCAGCTAATCTTGTAAGAATTAAACCGAACGGTATAGAGCCTAATATATAAGAGTAGAGTGTAACTATAACTATGTCCATTAAGCCTCAAATACTAAATTTCCATTAATAAATGTTTTTTCAACCTTACCTTGCATTTTTCTTTTCTCAATTGCTGTATTTTTTGATTTTGATTTAATTTTTTCTTTTTCAACAACCCAAGGCTTATCAAGATTAATAATTGCTATATCAGCATCACTCCCAATCGATAAATTTCCTGCATTAATATTTAATATTTTTGCAGGATTACAAGTTAATGCTTTTATAAGTGTTTTTAGTTCACAAGATTGATTGTGGTAAAGTTCTAATGTCAGAGATAATAAAGTTTCAATTCCTGAAGCACCAGTTGCTGCCTGTTGAAATGGTAAACGTTTTGATTCTTCATCCTCAGGTTTGTGATCTGACACAATAACATCTATTAATCCTTTTTTAACAGCATCGATTAAAGCTAGACGATCATTTTCAGTTCTAAGAGGAGGGGATAATTTTAAAAAAGTTCTAAAATCTCCAATATCATTTTCATTTAACGACAGGTTATTTATTGAAACGCTAGTTGTAAATTCTAATCCTTTTTTTTTGTAATTTTCAATTACTGGAAGTGATGCTTTCGAAGATATAGTTGATATATGATATCTGTTTTTATAAAGCTCTAATAAACTTAAGTCTCGTTCTATAATAATTTTTTCAGCAATATCAGAGATTCCTTTTAATCCTAATCTTGTAGAAATTATACCTTCGTTAATTGCACCGTTAGCTGATAGTTCGTTGTCTTGAGGAAATTGAATAATTAAGCTGTTTAAGTTTTTTGAATAATTAAATATTTTATCCATTACTCTATTATTCTGAACGCACTTAATTCCATCTGTAAAACCAATAGCACCAATAATTCCAAGCAAGCCAAACTCTGACATTTCATTGCCTTCAAGATTTTTTGTAAGAGTGGCAAGAGGGTAGATTTTAATTTGCGATTTATCTTTTGCCCTTCTTTTTGTGAAATCTAATATAGAACCATTATCAATTACGGGCATAGTATTTGGCATTGTTACAACAGAGGTTACACCACCAGATAAAGCTGCTTCACTTAAAGTTCTGAAATTTTCTTTGTATTCAAAGCCAGGTTCTCCCACGAACACTCTCATGTCTACAATTCCTGGAATTGAAATATTGCCTTTGCAGTCTATAATTTGACAGTCTTTTGGGGTGCTATCCTTAGTTACTTTTTTGCCGACTGCTTTTATTTTTCCATTTTCGTCTATTAAAATTCCACCCACCTCATCAATATTATTTTGAGGATCAATTATTCGAGTATTAATTAAAAGTTTCATTTTCATTTATTGTTTCCACAGATGATTTTTAAACAAGCCATTCTAACCGCAACTCCCATTTCAACTTGCTCCTTGATTATGCTACGATTAATGTCATCAGCTAATGTTGTGTCAATTTCAACACCTCTGTTCATAGGACCTGGGTGCATAATCAAAGCATTTGGATGAGCTCTGGTAATTTTTTTATAATCTAGACCATAAAACTCGTAATATTCTCTCGTTGAAGGAACATAAGATCCTTGCATACGTTCAGTTTGAAGTCTCAACATCATGACAATGTCAGATCCTTCTAGGCCTTTGTTCATATCCGTGAATGCTTTAACTCCAAGACTTTCAATATTTTTTGGCATTAGAGTGGGAGGAGCAATCACTCTAACTTCAGCTCCTAACATATTAAGTAAATAGATATTTGATCTTGCAACTCTTGAGTGCATTATATCTCCGCAGATTGCTATTCTTAAACCTTCAATTTTCCCTTTTTTAATTCTGATTGTAAGAGCATCAAGCAACGCTTGAGTTGGATGTTCTCTCCAACCGTCACCCGCGTTTATTACTGAACAATTTACTTTTTGTGCCAGAAGATTTGCGGCTCCAGAGTCTTGATGTCTTATAATTAAAACATCAGGATGCATGGCATTTAAAGTCATCGCTGTATCAATTAAAGTTTCTCCTTTTTTGATCGCTGAGTTTGAAACATTCATGTTCATCACATCAGCTCCTAATCTTTTTCCAGCAAGCTCGAATGAGCTTAAAGTTCTAGTAGAAGACTCAAAGAATAAATTAATTTGAGTTTTGCCAGTAAGAATATTTAATTTTTTTTGTTCTCTTTTGTTAAAGTCAACAAATTGCATTGACTCATCAAGAATATAATTAACTTCGGGAATAGATAAGGATTGAATGCCTAAAAGGTGTTTGTGACTGAATTTAACAGCTTCTTTTTGTATAGCCATTAAAAGCAACTCTATACTTGCAAACTATAAAGCTTGCAAGCATTAAATCAAAATCACTTATTTTGTTTGGTTTTTATAATAGTCAATAAAGCCTTGCAAAATAAAGGCAGCAGAATTCTGATCTAGTTTTTTTTGCTTCTTTGTTACATTAATCTCTAGTTCTGACATACCCTTGTAAGCGCCCTCACTAGAGAGTCTTTCGTCCCAAAGTGTTACTGGAATAGATAATTGTGCAGTTAAACTTTTAGAAAAATCTCTAGCTGATTGAGCTCTTGGACCAAGAGAACCGTCCATATTGATAGGGTTACCTACTACAATTCCTTCAATATTGTTTTCCTGAATTATATTTTTTATTTCAGTTATAAAAAATTTAAGCTGCGTAAATTCAATTGTAGTTAAAGGAGTTGCGATATTATGATTTTCATCACAAATGGAGATACCTATATTTTTTTTACCATGATCAATTCCAATTAATCTTGATTGTTTATTTATTATTTCTACAAATTTATCGTTCTCTAATAGGTTGTAAGTTTTCATTAAAATGTTAATTTAGCTAGATTTACCATTAAGTCTAATGTCAATTAACAAAGATACTATTAAGAAAATATCAAAGCTAGCAAGGATATCGGTAACCAACGAGGAAACTGATAGACTGGTGAAAGATTTAAATTCTATTTTAAAATTTGTTGAACAGTTAAAAGAACTTAATACTGATAAAATTACTCCTATAGCCTCAGTCTCTGATCAAGTTCTAACAATGAACAAAGATGAGATTAAAAAAATTAATGAAAAAGAAGAAATTTTAAAAAACGCTCCTGAGAAAAATTCTAATTATTATATTGTTCCAAAGGTCATCGAATAAACATGACCGATCTTACAAAATTAACATTAGTTGAAAGCATAAAGCATGTTAAAGACAAAAAATGTAGTGCCGCAGAATTAGTCAGTGCTTATGTTAAGAGAATAGAAAAGTCAGATAAATTAAACTGTTTTAATACTAAGGATTTAGAAAATGCAGTTAGCAAAGCTAAAAAAATAGACGCTAGTAAAAAATTAGATAAAGCTTTAGTTGGAGCTCCTATTGCTGTTAAGGACTTATTTTGTACAAAAGGCATAAAAACAACCGCATCCAGTAAGATTTTATCAAATTTTATTCCAACTTATGAATCTACTGTTACAGAAAAACTTTGGAATGAAGATGCAATTTTAATTGGAAAATTAAACTCAGATGAATTTGCAATGGGCTCTTCAAATGAGACAAGTAATTTTGGAAATGTCTTAAACCCATATCGTTTAAATAATGAAAATCTTGTCCCAGGAGGATCCTCAGGGGGTTGCGCTAGTGCTGTTGCTGCTGATTTAACAAGCGCTACCGTTGGAACAGATACCGGTGGAAGTATTCGTCAACCTGCCGCATTTACAGGCATTGTCGGTTTAAAGCCTACTTATGGTCGTTGTTCTAGATGGGGAATTGTTGCTTTTGCATCTTCTCTAGACCAAGCAGGGCCAATGACAAAGGATGTGAAAGATGCAGCATTAATGCTCGATGTTATTTCTGGTTATGACGAAAAAGATTCAACATCAGCAAATAAACCTAAGAGTTCATTTTTAAATTCAATTAAAAATAATGTTAAAGGTTTAAGGGTTGGAGTTCCTAAAGAATATCGTGTTGATAATATGCCAAAGGAAGTAGATGACTTATGGCAAGAAGGAATTAAAATTTTAAAAGAAAACGGTGCTGTTATTAAAGATATTTCATTACCACATACAAAATATGCTCTTCCGACTTATTATATTATTGCACCAGCGGAAGCTTCATCAAATTTAGCTAGATACGACGGTGTTAGATATGGCATCAGAGCAGAAGGAAAAGATTTAACTGAGATGTACGAAAATACTAGATCTAAAGGTTTTGGTAAGGAAGTTAAAAGAAGAATTATGATTGGAACTTATGTTTTGTCATCAGGTTATTATGATGCTTATTATTTAAAAGCTCAAAAGGTTAGAAATTTAATTAAAATGGATTTTGATAATGCTTATAAAGATGTTGATGTAATTTTAACTCCAACAACACCCACTCCAGCTTTTAAGTTTGGAGCAAATACAGACGATCCAATCGCTATGTATTTAAATGATATATTTACAGTAACTGCAAACTTAGCGGGTCTTCCAGCGATATCTTTACCAATAAAATATAATAAAGATGGCCTGCCTTTATCATTACAATTATTTGGAAAATCTTTTGATGAACAAACATTATTAAACACTGCTTATTCGATAGAACAGCAGGTTAATTTTAAATCCCAAGTAAAAGATTGGTGGATGTAATGAACGATAAAGAATTTAATTATTATATTTCTGGGGAAACAGGAAAATGGGAAGTTGTAATTGGTCTTGAGGTGCATGCACAAGTAAGTTCAAATGCTAAATTATTCTCATCTTCTGCAACTAAATTTGGCTCAGAGCCAAATTCACAGGTCAGTTTAATTGATGCAGCAATGCCAGGAATGTTACCTGTGATTAATAAATTTTGCATTGAACAGGCAGTTAAGACGGGACTTGGGTTAAAAGCTAAAATTAATTTACTTTCAGTTTTTGATAGAAAAAATTATTTTTACGCTGATTTACCTCAGGGTTATCAGATCTCACAATTCAAACATCCAATTGTTGGTGAAGGGGAAGTAATTCTTGATATGCCTTATGGAACTAAAAAAATTGGAATTGAAAGACTTCACCTTGAGCAAGATGCTGGAAAAAGTTTACACGATCAAGATCCAACAAAAACATTCATTGATTTAAACAGATCAGGCGTTGCATTAATGGAAATTGTAAGCAAACCTGACTTAAGATCACCAGAAGAGGTTGCTGAATATATTAAAAAATTAAGATCTATTATGCGTTATTTAGGAACTTGCGATGGAAATATGGAAGAAGGCTCATTAAGAGCAGACGTCAATGTATCTGTTAGAAAAGTAGGTAGTAAAGATTTTGGAACACGTTGTGAAATTAAAAACGTTAATTCAATAAAGTTTATGCAGCAAGCCATTCAATATGAAGCAAAAAGACAAATTGAATTATTAGAAGAAGGTAAAAAAATTGATCAAGAAACAAGATTATTTGATACAAAAAAAAATGAAACTCGTCCGATGCGTAGCAAAGAAGATGCGCATGACTATAGATATTTTCCAGATCCAGATCTTCCTCCTTTAAAATTTGATCAATCCTTTGTAGATGGCATTAAAAAAAAATTACCAGAACTACCCGATGATAAAAAAGAGCGTTTAATAAAAGATTATAAACTTTCAAGTTATGAGGCTGGAGTTTTAATATCAGATAAAGACACCTCAGATTATTTTGAAGATATTGCAAAAAATTCTGATGTAAAACTATCAATTAATTGGGTGATTGGTGATTTGTTTGCCGCCTTAAATAAGATTGGAAAATCTATCAAAGAGTCTCCAATTTCATCTAAAAATTTAGCGAAATTAATAGATTTAATAAAAAACAATACGATCTCAGGAAGAATTGCAAAAGAAGTTTTTGAATTAATGATCAATGATAATAGAGATCCCAAAGTTATCGTTGAAGAAAAGGGGCTTATTCAAGAAAGTAATGTTGGTGAATTAGAAAAAATTATTGAAAAAGTTTTAAAAGAAAATGGAGATAAAGTTGCAGAATACAAATCTGGCAAAGATAAATTATTTGGTTTCTTTGTGGGTTCTGTAATTAAAGAATCTAAAGGTAAGGCTAACCCTGCTTTAGTTAATGATATTTTAAAGAAAAAACTTTCATAAAGTGTTTAAGTCGATTGAAAATTCAGTTGAATTACAGCAATACCTTTTTAAAAATGGTATCAATGAACATCCCTTACAAAAAGAACTTAGAGAATACACAGAGAAAAATCTAGGCAGTGCAGCGACAATGCAAATCAGTCCAGATCAAGGAGCCTTGCTTCAGTTTATTATTAAAAGCTCAAATATTCAGAACTGTTTAGAAATTGGAACGTTTACTGGTTATAGTGCTTTAACTATGGCTTTAGCTCTCCCTGAGAACGGAACTATTGTGAGCTTAGATATTGATAAAATTAATACTGACATTGCAAAAAAATATTGGACTAAACATAGCGTTGGCAAAAAAATTGATTTTATTTTAGCGCCAGCATTAGAGACAATGGAAGAATTTATTAATCAAGATAAGATTTTTGATTTAGTTTTCATCGATGCCGACAAAAAGAATTATCTAAATTATTTTTTAAAATCACTAGAGCTTCTAGAAAAAGATGGAATTATTGTTGTTGATAATACACTTTGGAAAGGAAAAGTTGCAGATGAGAATATTAGAGACGATCAAACCAATTCTATTAGAGAATTTAATAGATTTGTTAAGGACTTTAAGGGAACTGAGAGTATGATATTATCTATAGCGGACGGCATGACCATTTGTAGAAAGTTATAAAATGTTAAGATTAATTAGTTTTTATAAATTTGTTAAAATTAAAAATCCTACAGATAAT
>JABHUX010000021.1 GCA_018658635.1 Alphaproteobacteria bacterium | reverse complement strand
GATGGAAATTATGTATCTGTCATTGAGCGTTTAAGACCAGAGGCGCACGAACCTGGAAACATTGTTGATGTTAAGGGAAATGTTTTAGGAAAGCATGAGGGAATTATTAATTTTACTATTGGACAAAGAAAGGGAATAAAAATTTCAGGAGAAATTCCTTATTACGTAATTAAAATTAATGCTAAAACTAAAGAAGTGGTTATTGGAAAAAAAGAAGAATTAGAAATCAAAAAACTCAAAATTGAAGATATTAATTATCTTTCAAATAAGCAAAATGATTTTAATGAAAATATATTTGTTAAAGTAAGATCAACAGGAAAACTTATAGAGTCAAAGTTAGACGTTCATACAGGAACCGTTACTTTCGAAAAGGGTGAATTTGGGGTATCCCCAGGTCAGGCTTGTGTATTTTATAAACCCGACCAATTAGGTGTTAGAGTTTTAGGCGGTGGCTGGATAAGAGCTACAGAGTAAAAGAAATTATTTTTTTTTATTTCTTCTTCTGTTTCTTCTTATTTTTGAGCCAACTTTTCTTCGGCCTCTATGTTTTTTTGGGTATCCCATTTTTTTATATTAAAAGTTTGTATCTAAATTAATTATCAAAACAAAAAGCAAACACAAGTACGTTTTTTAAAATAGAATTTGATTTTTTTCACAGTTATGATTTAACAGCGCACATGGGGATTTTTAAAGATAATTCAGAAGTTTTTTACAGATCAGATTTTGATAAGAAAAATAAAGCTGATATTAGAACTTTAGTTCTTGAGAAAAATGCAAGAGATAAATACGATAAAAAAATCCGAAATAGAATTGTTGTGGTTTTATTTTTCTGCTTAATTATTGGACTAGCTTTAACTTTAATCAAATAATTTTAAATTTCAACTAGCTATCAAATGTTTACTCAATCTTTTGAGGAATTGAGCATTAAAACAAATGGCAATAAACTAATTAAGATTACGGAAAAAATATTAAATTTTTTAGATCGTTCCAAAATCTTAAATGGAATTTTAAATATATCAATTTTACATACAAGCGCTTCATTAATTATCCAAGAAAATGCTGATGATGATGTCCAAAAAGATATCTTAAATTTCTACGATAAATTAGTACCTATGGATGAGGACTTATATATTCATAACACGGAAGGTAAGGATGATATGCCAGCTCACATTAAGTCTACATTAACTAATAGTAATTTAACTTTGAGTATAAAAAATAATAAATTAGTTCTTGGAACATGGCAGGGTATATATTTGTTTGAACATAGAATTGAGCAGCAAATAAGAAAAGTTTTTTTACATATTGTCGGAGAAAAATAATCATGAGTTCTTCATTAAATGTTGTTTTGATAGTAGGTAGCGCTCCTGATGCTTTAATGATTAAAGATCGAGATCTGTCTTTATTCTCAAATTGCGTTGTTATTAATAATGCTTGGCAATTAACAAAAGATTGGGATTATTTAATTTATCCAGAAGATTTTCCAGATAAACATTTACCCCCAGATACAGTTTTGGCTAAGAAAAAAATAATTACAGCACGAGAATATGTTCCCGAACAAAATTTTTTTGGAGGATTTGTTTATGGTGGTGGCACGATGGCTTTCACAGCTGGTTATTGGGCCTTAGGCGCCTTAAAGCCAGATGTTATCGCATACTTAGGTTGCGACATGATCTATCCATTAGAAAAAGGAAGTCCAAGTCATTTTTACGGCAATGGCCAAGCTGATCCTTTGCGTTCAGATATTACGCTGCAGTCTTTAGAAGCAAAGTCTGTTCGTTTAATGGCGCTAGCACAAATTCATAATTGCTCAATAGTTAATCTATCTAAGCTACCTGAATCAAAATTACTATTTCCACGCACTTCAATAACTAAACTCTTAAAAAAAATTGAACTAAAAAAATCTTCATATTCGCAAGACTTAAAATTAGATTCTAAATCTATAAAAAGAGCTTTAGATCTCGAAGCGGAGTTGGCATATATGGTTCCTTCAGGAAGATACTGGGAGTCTCTAGGAGAATTTGATCGATTCAAGTTAAGTGAAATAGATTCTCTATGGCTTAAGTCTGCATCTCAGTTAAATTAGAAGATAGTTATATTAATTTTGACAACGTAGTATGACCGTAATCAAAGAGTAAAATACAACTATTATTCACAAAAGTTTATACTTATGTTAATCAAAGAACTCTAGAAGCAGAGTAAAACTGCGAGTTTAACAAATGGCGGGGTAGCTCAGTTGGTTAGAGCGCAGGACTCATAAGCCTGAGGTCGGTGGTTCGATCCCACTTCCCGCTACCAAATATTTAGTAATTTATGTTCAACGTTTCTTGTATTCAACTTACATCAAATAACGATGTTTTTTCTAATTTAGAAAAAACAACAGATTTAATCATTGGTTCTATTAAGAAAAAAGCTGACTTAATTATTACTCCAGAAAATACTTCTTTATTTACATTGAACCATAGTGAACTTTTAGAAAAAGCAGAAGAAATGGATAATAATTTTTTTTTGGAATCTATAAGTAAAATTTCAAAAAGTTATAAAAAATGGATTTTAATTGGATCACTACCAATAAAATTATCTAAAAAATTATTGGCAAATAGATCTGTACTTTTTAATCCAAATGGAAAAATTGCAAGCTATTATGATAAAATTCATATGTTTGATGTTAAGCTTTCAAACAAAGAAAAATATGAAGAGTCCAAAAAATTTTTAGCTGGCAAAAAAAAAGTTTTAGTAAAATTACCTTGGGGTTTACTGGGCTTAAGCATTTGCTATGATGTTCGTTTTCCAAACTTATATAGAGAGCTTGCACAAAAAGGGGCAATTTTTATGACAGTTCCTTCAGCGTTTACAAAAACAACGGGTGAAAAACATTGGCACACTTTATTAAAAGCAAGAGCTATTGAAAATTTTTCTTATATATTTGCAGCAGCGCAAACTGGAAAACACTATAACGATAGATTAACATATGGCCATTCTTTAATTATTTCTCCAGATGGCAAGATATTAAAAGAAAAAGAAAAGGGAGAAGGTTTTATTATTGCAAGAATAGATGAAAGTCTTCCAAAGAAATTAAGAGCTAAAATTCCAAGTCTTAAGTTGAATTAATATTTTTTATAGCTTTTTACTTCGGAAATATTTGATTTTGTTAAGCTGTTAATCTTATTTTTAACACGCGATCTCTCGTCGTTAGTAAAATAAACTGCTCTTGCAAGTTTTATAAATTTATTTTTAAAATTTTTTTCTCTTTCATAGTCTCTAATAGCATCCTCGATTTTCCACAGTTTAAGATTAACTGATTTAAGTTTTTTATACAAATTTGTAAGCGATCTAGATTTTTTAATATTTTGGCTAACAGTTTCTTGGAGAGAACTTAGTTCTTTTAAGACAATATTTCTTTTAGTTCTATCTTTGATTTTACTTTTTTTTATCTCAAGAATTGAAATTTTATCAAATAACTCCCCAGCGGATATCTCAGAATAAATTTTTTTTGTAATTTCCATAATTAATCAATAATGTTCTTTTATAATATATGTCAAATATTTTAATAATAAAACTTGGCTCCCTTGGTGATGTTGTTCAAATTTCTGGAGCTTTAAGAGACATAAGAGAGCATCATAAGAATGAAAAAATTACAATCTTAACTACGTCTAAATATTTAAATTTATTTAAAAATTGTCCTTATGTAGATGAATGTTTAGAAGACGAGAGACTTCCTAGATATAATTTATTTTATCTTTTAAGATTAAGAAAAATTATAAATCTTTCAAACTTTAGTAAAGTTTATGATTTACAAAACTCAAATAGAACAAACTTTTATAGAAAATTTATTTTTAATACAAATGACTGGTCAACTTCAAAAGATATTCCAGAAAATAAATATAATAATTCAGTACTACAAAGATTTGATGAACAGTTAAGAAAATCAAACATTCAAACGCTTTATACTTTAAAGCCAGATTTTAGTTGGGCAGCTGAGAAAGGTAGTAACTATAATCTTGGCACTGATAAAAAATATATTTTACTTTTT
>JABHUX010000020.1 GCA_018658635.1 Alphaproteobacteria bacterium | reverse complement strand
TGCAAGCTGCCAATCTAATATTTGCTACATTGATGGTGACAAAGGAACTCTTTTATATAGAGGATATGAAATTGAAAAATTATCTGAAAAAAGTTCATTTTTAGAAGTTGCTTATCTTTTAATCAAAGGCGAACTGCCAAATAAGGATCAATTTGATGAGTTTTCTAATGCTATCAAAAACCACACAATGGTTCATGAGCAAATAAGATCTTTTTATAATGGATTTAGACGTGGAAGTCATCCTATGGCTATGATGTTAGGCGTTGTTGGTGCCTTATCAGCTTTTTATGCTGACTCAGCTAATGTTAACGACCCAATTGAAAGAGAAATATCATCAAGAAGAATGATAGCTAAAGTTCCAACTTTAGCTGCTATGGCTTACAAATATTCTATTGGTCAACCATTTGTATATCCAGATAACGAATTAAGTTATTGCGAGAATTTCTTAAATATGTGTTTTTCTGTCCCTGCTCAAAAATATAAAGTTAATAAAGTAATTGCAGATGCACTAGAAAAAATATTTATACTTCATGCAGATCATGAACAGAACGCGTCTACTTCAACGGTAAGACTTGCGGCTTCTTCAGGCGTTAATCCTTTTGCTTCAATAGCATCTGGTTTTTCAGCTCTTTGGGGTCCTTTACATGGTGGAGCTAATGAAGCGGCTTTAAATATGTTAAAAAAAATTGGTAGTGTGAAAAATATTCCTGAATTCATAAAGCGAGCAAAAGATCCTAATGACAATTTCAGATTAATGGGATTTGGACACAGAGTTTATAAAAATTACGATCCTAGAGCTAAAGTAATGCAAAAAGCTTGTCATGAGGTTCTTAAGGTTATGGGTAAGAAAGATGATGAGTTATTAAAGGTAGCTATAGAACTTGAAAAAATTGCATTAAATGATGATTATTTTATTCAAAAGAAATTATATCCAAATATAGATTTTTATTCAGGAATAACCTTAAGTGCCATGGGTTTTTCTACTGAAATGTTTGTTGTTTTATTTGCAGTTGCTAGAACTTCTGGATGGATCGCTCATTGGAAAGAAATGTACTCAGATCCTTCAAATAAATTGAGTAGACCTAGACAATTATATACTGGAAAAGATAAAAGAGACTTTTTAGACATTGCTAAAAGATAATTGCTACTCAATTACATAATTAGAGATTTTCTCAAGGCTATCCGGAACAATTATTGTCTCTAAAATTTTAGTATACTCGCTAACTAATTCTTTTCTTAATGATTCGTTATCAATAAATTCTTTAGCTTTTTTATAGATTTCATCTGAATTACATTTTCCTTGAATCAATTCAGGTATTATTTCCTTACGAGCAATAATATTTAAAATATTGCCAAATTTTGTTTTAACAAAAGGCTTAATTAAAAGATAGTTTAATAAAGACGTTTTATAGACAACAATTAGTGGGCATTGATTTTTGCAAATATCTAAAGTTATTGTTCCTGATTTAGAAATAGTTAAAATTGAATTTTGAATATAAAAATTTTTCTCTTTTTCGCTTGTAGTAATAATAAAATTTTCAATTTTAGATTCTTGTAAATAATTAATAATTAAATTTTTATTATTTTCAGATGTTGGAATATGAAAAATAAAATTATTATTTAAATTAATTTTCTTAATTACCTCAATAAAAATTGGCATAAAATTTTTTAATTCAGAAATTCTACTACCGGGACACAATGTAAAATACTTATTATTTTTATGTTCTAATTTATTTATTTTAAAAATAGAAAAATCAAAAAAAGGATGCCCTACAAATGAATATTTAATAAAACTTTCGAAATATTTTGATTCAAAAGGAAAAAGTAAAAGTAAATGATCAATAAATTTATGTAATATTTTTTTTCTATTTTCTCTCCACGCCCAAACTTGTGGAGCAACTAAATGAATTGTTTTAATCTTGTTATTAATATTTTTAATTTTATTTAAAATCCGAAAAGAAAAGTCTGGAGAATCAATAGAAAAAATAACGTCAGGATTAAATTCTAATATTTTTTTTACAGTTAAATTAATTTTTTTTTTAATTGAAAATAAATTTTTTAATACATCAACAAGACCCATATAAGAAATTTCCTTAATATCAAATATGCAATCAATTTTTTCTGATTTAATATTTTCACCTCCAATTGCTAAGAATTGAATGCTTAAATTTTTTTCTTTTAATTTTTTAATAACGAGCGACGCAATTTTGTCTCCTGAAGTTTCACCTGTGATAATAAATATTTTTTTGGACAATTTATAAAGAAATAATAAAAAAATTATTTTTTTTTGTTAAATTTATAATTTTATCTTTATTTAAAATAATATTTTGAGATCTTTTTACAGCAATGCCTTTAATATTTGCTTTAATGCAATTTTTAACAGTATCAAGGCCTATAGTTGGAAGATCAACTCTTAGATCTTGATTTGTTTTTGGAAATTTAACTAAGATTGATTTATTTTTTAATTTATATTTATTTGATAATTGAAAAGATCT
>JABHUX010000095.1 GCA_018658635.1 Alphaproteobacteria bacterium | reverse complement strand
TAAGCTCCAATGATAGTGCTGAAGGGAGAGTAGTTGTATTAAGGGGCGCGTTTAAAGATAAAAATATTTTAAGATTTCACACCGACTTTAGATCCTCAAAAATCAAAAGTTTAAAGGAAAATAAAAAAATTTATTTTGTATTTTATAATAAAAAAAGAAAAATACAGGTTCGAGCTGAGGGTATTGCAACTGTTCATAAAGATAATGAACTTACTAAAGAGGCTTGGACTAAGACACAAATGATGAGTCGAAAATGCTATCTCTCACCACAAGCACCTGGCGATTTTATTAATGATTCAGCCTCAGATTTATCAAAGGATATGGGCAATGAGATACCAACTTATGAACAAAGTGAAATGGGTTATAAAAATTTTTGCGTTATTGAGAGTAAAATTAAAAGTTTTGAATGGCTTTATTTAGCCTCACAGGGACATAGACGAGCTAAATTTATGCTTGATGAAAACAAAAGCACTTGGTTAGTACCTTAAATTTTCTTAAGATCTTTTACGTATTTCTTCCAATTGTCTATATAACGCTGCGCGTTTTCAGTAATTGCTTTTTTCTCTTCTTCTGTAACTTGTCTAATTACTTTTCCAGGACTGCCCATAACTAAAGAATTATCTGGGATTATTTTTCCTTCAGTAATTAAACTGTTAGCACCGATAATGCAGTTATTTCCAATAACACTTTTATTTAAAATTGTTGAACCAATGCCAATCAAACTATTATCCATAATAGTACAGCCGTGTAACATAACTAGATGACCAACAGTTACCATCTTACCAATTTTTAATGGAAATCCTTTATCGGTATGTAGAACACTATTGTCTTGAATGTTGCTGCCCTCACCCACAGTAATATTTTCAATATCTCCTCTGATAACAGCATTAAACCAAACACTAGAATCATTTTTTAAAGTAACATCGCCAATTACATTTGCTGATGAGGCAACCCAATATTTTCCATCTCCTGTTAATCTTTTATTACCTAGTTCAAAAATCATGTTATATTCATAGCAAATATTCCAAATAGTAAAATAAAATTATGTCTCTCACTGAAACTCCAGTGTGTAATTTTGGAGAAAAGATTAAAAAATTTAAATTAATATCCACTGAAGATGCATTCATTTCGCTTGAGGATATTAAAGGGCAAAGCGGAACTTTAATTATGTTTATTTGTAATCACTGCCCTTATGTAAAAGCTATAATTAAGGAGTTAGTAGATGTGACTAACAAACTAACAAAATTTGGAATTAATTCAGTCGCAATAATGTCAAATGATGCGAATAATTATCCTGAAGATAGTTTTGAAAATATGAAAACATTTGCAAAAATAAATAATTTTAAATTTCCTTATTTATATGATGAAACCCAAGAAATTGCTAAAAATTTTGGAGCAGTTTGTACTCCTGATTTTTTTGGATATAACAAAAATAATGAACTTCAATATCGAGGCAGAATTAGAGAAATGAAAAATCTCAAACCAACGTTAGAAGGCACAAATGATCTTTTAAATGCAATGGAATTAGTTGCAAAAACTTCAATTGGACCCAAACAACAATATTCAAGTATGGGATGTAATATTAAATGGAAAAAATAATTAAATGATTGTTATAACAACAAGAAATTATCCCCCCGAGATTGGTGGAATGCAAAGTTTAATGGGTGGCCTTGCTATTCATTTAAACGATCTTCATCCAGTTAAAGTTTTAGCAAACTCATTTGCTGGTGATGAAAGTTATGACAAAAGAAATAGTTTTGAAACCAATAGAATGGGTGGTCTTAAAATATTAAAAAAATATAGAAAATTTAATCTCTTAAAGGAAGTTATAAAAAACAATTCAGTTGAAGCTATAATTGCTGATCACTGGAAAAGTATTGAATTAATCACTGATGATATATCAGATAAAATTCCGATAATATGTCTAATCCATGGAAAAGAAATTAATCACCCAATTGGAAATTTTGTAAATAAAAGATCTATTAATTCCTTAGCGAAGGCTAAATATATTATTGCAAACTCAGAATTTACAAAAACCTTAGCAATCCATAAAGGTTGTGATCATGAAAAAATACATGTGATAAATCCTGGTATTAATGAACCTCAAGCTATCAACTCAGAAACTGATCATCAAGCTAAAGAAATATTTGGAAATTCAGATATTAAAGTCATTACAGTTTCAAGATTTGATAAAAGAAAAGGAATTGATTTTTCTTTATTGGCTTTAAAAAATATTCAGGCAATCTATCCAAATTTTAAATATGTAATTGTTGGAAATGGGGATGAGGAAGAAAATTTAAAAAAAACAACTAAAATACTTAATTTAGAAGATAACGTAACTTTTCTTAAAAATATTAGCCTAGAGTTAAAGAACGCTCTACTTAAAAATTCAAACATTTTTTTAATGCCCACAAGAATCGAGGGAACTTCAGTTGAGGGATTTGGAATTAGTTATATTGAAGCTGCGAGCTACGGAATTCCATCGATTGCTGGGAAAGATGGAGGAGCGCCAGACGCAGTTCAACATAATAAAACTGGTTTATTATGCAATGGGTATGATCACTCTGAAATTTATGATGCTTTAAAAATTATAATTCAAGATAAAAAATATTTAGAACTTGGAAAAAATGCAAAAGAATTTTCTAAACAATTTTATTGGGAAGAAATAATCAAAAAATACGCATATCTTCTTAGTTTATAATAGAGCTTTTAATTAAAGCATAAACCCTGTCAGCTAAAAGAGATTTAAGATCCATAGTTTGTAGAGCAATAAATTTTTCTCTCTCAATTGAAACTTTTTCAGGGGTTGTATGTGGACCAAATAATGTAAAGCCTCTAGCGCCTAGATGAGCTGCCATGTGAGCGGGTCCTGTATCATTTGCAATAACCAAATGAGATTTTTTTATTAAAGATGCAAGTTCAAAAAAATTTAACGGTAAATTATTACTTAAAGCAATTTTAATATTAAAGCTTTTAGCCTCTTCTATCTCGCCTGGCCCCGGAGCAACCACTAATACATATTGTGGATGATTTTGTTTTATTAAATTTATTAACTCTAAAAAATATGGCCAACGTTTATGAATGAGATCCTTAGAACAAAACGGAAAAAGTAAAATATATTTTTTATCAGTACCAAGATTATAGTTACTACCTTTTTCAGCTGCCCAACTAAAATCTGGCTTTAAAGTATAAAGCGTTTGAATGTTTGATTTTCTTAACTGTTCATCAAATCTTTGCAGTACTGAATTATTGTATTTTTTTTCTGGAATATCTTTGGATGATGACCAGTCATTTGTATTAAAAATAAATTTTCTATAAAAGTTTGTTCTATTTGAGTTTTGTAAATCATAAACTTTACTAAAGTTTGAAAAATTTATAATTTTTTTTAATCTAAAAAGATAAAATATATTATATCTAGGAAGTCTCTCGTCTTCTAAGCATTCATCTACATAAGGACAATTTTTAAATAAATTTAAATATTTAGACGTAGTTAAGATTGTAATTTTTTCATTCTTATGATGCTCTCTTATGTCTCTCAAAGCTCCAGAGATTTGAACAACATCACCAAGGGAGCCAAGTTTTATTATTAAAATATTTGACATATATTATAAAAGAACATTATTGATTAATTATGGAAATTACAAAAAAAATTTATTCTGAGATATCCG
>JABHUX010000019.1 GCA_018658635.1 Alphaproteobacteria bacterium | reverse complement strand
TTTAAAAGAGATTTACGAAGTTAAAGAGAATCCGTTAACTTGGTTAGATGATATGTTAAATGGTGTTGAACACATGAACTTTTTTGAAGGTAGAGCAACAGAATATTCTAAAGCTTCTACAAAAGGTTCTTGGGTTGAAGCTTTTGAATTTACTAAATAATTTAAAATTATCTTTTATCTATCGGCTGAACTTTTCGATGAACTGATCCTGTGTATTTTGAAAGAGGTCTAATTAATCTGTTGTCTTTTAATTGTTCATTTACGTGAGCAGACCATCCGGTAATTCTCGAAACTACAAAAATTGGAGTAAAAAAATCAACATCAAATCCCATTAAGTAATAAGTAGGACCCGATGGAAAATCTAAATTTGGAAATATATTTTTTTCTTTAATCATAGTTTCTTCTAATATTTTAGAAATTTTAGGAAATTTTTCATTTTTATAGAACTCCGCTGTTTTGTAGTAATATTTAGTCATTGTAGGTACTCTAGAATCTCCCTTTTTATAAACACGATGACCAAAACCAATAATTAAATCCTTATTTTTTATTTTATTTAAAATATATTTTTCAGCATTTTCGGGTTCTTTAATTTCAAAAAACATTTCCATTACCGCTTCATTCGCTCCGCCATGCAAAGGACCTTTTAAAGCGCTAATTCCTCCAATGATTGCACTATGAATATCGGCAAGAGTGCTTGCTATAATTCGTGATGTAAAAGTTGAAGCGTTAAAACTATGTTCGGCGTACAAAATTAAAGACACATCAAATGCTTTAACAACATCTTTGCTTGGAACTTTTCCAAAACACATATGAAAAAAATTCTCGCTAAAGCTTAAATCTTTTTTTGGATCTATTATATCTAATTCTTTTCTTGTTCTAAAATTTGCCGCAACAGCTGTCGGGGTTTTTGCAAAAATTCTTATAAATTTATTATAATTAGCCTCAATAGTATTTGTATCAGTTTCAGAGTCTTCCAAGCTTAAATGACTCACAGAAGTTCTAGTTGTATCCATTGGATTTGCGGTTTTCGGAAAGTTTTGAATAATTTTTTTTAAATTAGTACTAATTTCTCTATTGTTTCTTTCTTCTTCTTGAAATTTAGTTAGCTGCGATTTGTTTGGTAATTCTCCATTTAATAATAAATAAGCAACCTCTTCAAAGATGCATGCTTCAGCGAGATCTTGAACTGCATAGCCTCTATAGGTTAAAGAATTGATATCAGGCATTACTTCTGAAACTTTAGTTTCGTCAGCAATAACGCCAACTAGGCCTTTTTTAATCTCAACTTCAGACATTATTATTCATGACCTTTTTTAGAAAAATCAAATACAGAACTGTCAAATTCACTATATTTTTCATACTCAACTAACTCATATAATCTTTTTCTAGTCTGCATTTTATCAATTACATTATTTTGATGACCATCTTTGAATATCTGTCTTAATCCATCCTCAACATTTTTTAATGCTAATCTTTGCGTTGTTACTGGATAAATCACTAAATTATAACCAAGGTTATTAAGTTCTTTAACAGAAAGTAATTTTGATTTTCCAAATTCAGTCATATTAGCAAGTAAATAGGCTTTTGTAGATTTTCTTATTTTTTCAAACTCTTTTTCATCTTTTAAAGCTTCTGGAAAAATCATATCCGCGCCAGCGTCAATATAAGCTTTTACTCTTGAAATTGTTTTATCTAAACCCTCAGCGGCATTGGCATCAGTTCTCGCTATAATTAAAAAATTTTTATCTTTTCTGGCTTTGACTGCTGATTTAATTTTTTTAACCATCTCACTAGTGCTTACAACATCTTTATTATCTAGGTGCCCACATCTTTTAGGGTTAACCTGATCCTCAATGTGACAACCTGAAATTCCAAAATTTTCAAACGTTTCAATCGTTCGCCCACATTTCATTGGTTCACCAAATCCAGTATCAGCATCAACAATTGAAGGTAAATTTGTAACCCTTGCAATTTGTTCCGCTCTGTAAGAAACCTCAGTTAGAGTTGTAAGTCCAATATCAGGTATCCCTAAATCATTAGCGATAACAGCACCTGATATGTAAACGCCATCATAGCCAATATCTTCAATTAATTTTGCAACAAGCGGATTATAGGCTCCCGGAAAGCGAATAAGTTTTCCTGTCTTTAATTTTTTTTGTAAGTCAGATCTTTTTTCTGCTGGTGTTTTTTTAACAAAATGCATAATTAATTTAAAAACTTCATTTTAGATAATATTCCATTCATTTCAGTAAAGTCATTAATAAAATGATTATGATAAATGCTATTTTGATCTTTTTCAGTATAGCCTCCTTTAATCAGAATAAAATTTATATTTGCCGCTCTTGCAGTTTCAGCATCGGTTTCGCTATCACCAACCATAATACTATCTTCTTTTTTAACATCTAAAATTTCCAATATATTTGTTAAATGTCTAGGATCTGGTTTTCTATATTCAAAAGTATCAGCTCCCGCGATATAATCAAAAAATTCAATAAGATTAATTTCTTTAAGAAGTTTTTTAGCTAAAGATTCCATTTTATTAGTGCAAATAGCAAAATTAATTTTTTGGGACTTTCCCCAGGCAAGAAATTCATTAACACCTTTAATAATTTGCGATTTTTTTGAAATATTTTCTTTATAATAATTAATAAAATCTTCAGTCATTTTTTTATGAAGATTTGGATCGAATTTTTTTTCTTCATTTTTTAAAGAACTCAAAATCATATTGGCAGCGCCTCTGCCAGCTAAATAGCGTATGTCCGAGAGTGGTTTTTGCTGATAACCAAATTTTTGCATCACAAAATTATGCGCATCCATTAAATCAGGAGCAGAATCTACAAGGGTTCCATCCAGATCAAAAACTATCGCTTTACTCATAAATTAATTGAAAAATTAGTAGTTAAAAGAAATAATTTGTGAGTTAAATTATTAAAATCATTCCTATAGTAACATTGTTCAAATAGCAATAAATCATAAATTTGAATTAAAGTTATTTATAAACTTCATTATGATTGAATCTGAAAAATTATTACAAAATAAAATTAAAAAATTAGCAATTAAAAAAGGAGTTAAATTAATTTCTTCAGACTCAATTTATTTATCTTCAGACACAAAATTTGGAAAAAACGTTTTAATTGAGCCTTATGTTGTAATTGGCAAAGGAGTTAAAATTGGAAATAATGTTAAAATATTAAGTTTTTCTTATATAGAGAAAACAAGAATTGGTAACAATGTAACGATTGGACCATTTGCAAGATTAAGACCTGATACAGTTTTAGAAGATGATTCTAAAATTGGAAATTTTGTTGAAATTAAAAAGTCTAGAATTGGAAAAAACTCTAAAGTTAATCACTTAAGCTATATTGGTGATTCAGCATTAGGAAAAAATGTTAATGTTGGAGCTGGAACAATCACTTGTAATTATGATGGTAAAAATAAATATAAAACTAAAATTTCAGATAATGCTTTTATAGGGTCAAACAGTTCTTTAGTTGCTCCAGTAAAAATAGGAAAGAATACAGTGATAGGAGCGGGCTCTACCATTACTAAAGATGTAAAAGATAATACTCTTGCTTTAAGTAGAATTTCTCAAAAAGAATTTAAAAAAAGAAAAAAATAAAAATAATTTATGTGCGGTATTATCGGTATTGCTAGTTATAAAGATATTTCTAAAGAAATTTTAGAATCTTTAAAAAAACTTGAATATCGAGGCTACGACTCTGCTGGTATATCGACAATTCACAATGGAGAAATAGTAGAGAATAAATGCGCTGGTAAAGTTTCTGATTTAGAAAAATTAATTAAAAAAACTTCATTGTCTGGTAATATTGGAATTGGTCATGTTCGTTGGGCTACCCATGGCGTTCCAAATCAAGCAAATGCTCATCCGCATTCTTCAGAGGAAGTATCTGTTGTTCATAATGGAATTATTGAAAATTCTGCAATTATTAAAAAAGAACTAGTAGAAAAAGGACATATTTTTAAATCACAAACAGACACAGAGGTTGTAACTCATCTTATTACTGAGAATTTAAAAAAAATGAATTATTTAGACTCTGTATTTGAAACATTAAAGAAATTACAAGGGAGTTTTGCATTAGGAATTATTTTTAAAAAATTCAATAATTTAATTGTAGGCGCAAGAAGAGGAAGTCCACTTGCCGTTGGTTATACAGATAAAGAAAAGTACTTAGGTTCAGATTCTTATGCTTTAAACTCTATGACAAAAGAAGTTTCTTACCTTGATGATGGGGATGTATGCGTCTTAACTAAAAATAAAATTGAATTCTTTGACAAAAATAAGAAAAAGATTGAAAAAAAAATACATAAATTAGCTAATGAAAAAGAGAATTATAACAAAGGGAATTTTAAAGATTTTATGTCTAAAGAAATTTCTGAACAACCAGAAGTTATTAAAAAATGTATTAACGAATATCTCGATAAAACAAGAAAAGAGATCAATATAATTAACTTTCCAGTTGATCCAAAAAAAATTATAAAAATTAACTTAATAGCTTGTGGAACAGCATATCACGCTTGTGTAGTTGGAAAATATTGGTTTGAAGAGTTTACTAATTTAGATGTTAACGTAGATGTTGCATCAGAATTTAGATACAGAAATAATAAAATAAAAGAAAATGAACTTTATATTTTTGTTTCTCAATCAGGAGAAACTGCAGATACGATTGCCGCGTTGGATTTTTGTAAGAAAAAAGGAGCAAAAACTTGTGCAATTGTAAATGTTACTGAAAGCTCATTATCAAGATTATCAGACTTAGTTTTGCCGATTCACGTTGGACCAGAAGTTGGTGTTGCTTCAACAAAAGCTTTTACAGGACAGATTTTGGTTCTTTTATTATTCATTTTAAAAATTGCAAGAATTAGAAATGAAATAAAAGAAGAAGAGTATTTAAATATTATTAAAGATTTAGAAAATATTCATTCTAATATTGAATCAATTTTAAATAATAAAAAATTAATAAAAGACTTAGCGGTAGATTTTATAGATATTAAAGGCTCAATGTTTTTAGGTAGAGGTCTTTCTTTTCCAATAGCATTAGAAGGTGCTCTAAAATTTAAAGAACTTACATATTTGCATGCAGAAGGTTATCCAGCTGGAGAAATGAAGCATGGCCCTTTAGCTTTAGTTGAAAATGGAATGCCAGTTATTGTTATTGCTCCAAAAGATAGATTTTATGAAAAAACAATTTCTAATATGCAGGAAGTTATTGCACGAGGTGGAAAAATTTTATTAATTTCTGACCACGGAGACGAGATTGCAACTAGTGAAAATATTTGGTCAGAAATTAGAATTCCAAAAATTCACAAATTTCTATCTCCATTTTTAAGTAATATTCCTTTACAGTTACTTGCTTA
>JABHUX010000094.1 GCA_018658635.1 Alphaproteobacteria bacterium | reverse complement strand
ATTTTTGAGGATCTAAAGTCGGTGTGAAATCTTAAAATATTTTTATCTTTAAACGCGCCCCTTAATACAACTACTCTCCCTTCAGCTCTATCATTGGAGCTTACTATTACAACCGGCAATCTAAAATCTTCGTTTCTATCTACTACACCTCTTTGTAAAAGAGACCAAATTTCATCCAAAATAAGATCAATATTGTTGTAGTAATTTGGAATATTATTCACTCTTATTTATTTATTTTTTTTTAATCTGGTAATTAAACTTGATGTATCAAATCGGTTACCACTGGTTTTTTGCACCTCAGCATAATAACTGTCTATGATTTTAGTTATTGGAAGTTCAGAACCATTATTCTTTGCCTCGTCCATAGCAATTCCTAAATCTTTTCTCATCCAGTCAACTGCAAAACCAAAATCAAACTTACCTTGAATCATTGTTTTATACCTATTTTCCATTTGCCAAGATTGGGCAGCTCCTTTGGATATGACTTCAATAACATCTTCCATGTTTAATCCTGCGTTTTGACCGAATCGAATTCCTTCAGATAACCCCTGAACTAATCCTACAATACAAATTTGATTAACCATTTTAGCAAGCTGACCGCTTCCTGCAGGTCCTAATACTTTCATTTTTTTGCTATAACATTTGATGATATCTTGAGCTTTTTCAAAATCTTTATCTTCTCCACCAATCATTACTGTTAATTGGCCATTTTCTGCTCCAGCTTGACCACCAGAAACAGGCGCATCTAAAAAACCAAAACCTTTTTCTTTTGCAGCTTTAAATAGTTCACGAGCAATCTTTGCTGATGCAGTGGTGTTATCAATAAACACCGCATTTTTTTTTACAGAATGAAACGCTCCTTCAATCCCTAATGTTACTTCTTTTAAATCATTATCGTTGCCAACACAGCAAAATACAAAATCAGAATCTTTACTTGCTTCTTTTGGAGTTTTTGCAAATTTTCCACCAAATTCTTTAACCCACTTTTCAGCTTTTGAGGTTGTTCGGTTATAAACCGTAACGTCATGACCTGCCTTTGCTATGTGACGTGCCATTGGATAACCCATTACACCAAGACCTAAAAAAGTAACTTTAGCCATTTACGCTCCTATTAATCATTTGTTAAATTAATCACTTATATATTGCTGTTAAATCTTTATAAAAACTTGATTTATTTAAGCTTTAAGACTAAAACGGTCAATTCAAATTATGGCACGAGTAACCGTTGAGGACTGTTTACAGCAAGTTGATAATCAATACGATTTAGTCATTTTGGCTAAAGAGAGAACTTTGCAATTGGGAGTGGGAGATGCTCCGCAAGTTCCAGTGGATAATGATAAACGAACAGTTTTAGCTTTAAGAGAAATTGCAGAAAAAAAAGTTTCAGTAAAAGATTTAGAAGAATCAACAATTGATCGCATGAGAGATCATCCTGATGATGCTGTTGAACAAGAAGATTTTGACAGTCCAGATGGAGATTCTTTTGAAGATTTATATCAAGGAGAAGTTTCAAAATCAGGACAAGCAATACTTCCTTCTAAAAGATCTAGAAAAATTCCAGAACCAAAAGCTGGAGCAGAAAATGAAGCTATCGAGGCAGATGACGATGACCTTGATGATGATATAGCTTTAGAAGCGGCTCCTGAAAAAGAAGCTACAGAAGACAAAGCTTAATTAAATCTTAATTTTAAAATCCTTTAATATTTTTTTTCTGTGCTGATCAAGCTCAGGAATTTCGCCGCGTGTTTTTGGATCTTTATAATTTGACATTTTAATTGGATTTCCAGCCATTTTAAATTTTCCAATTTTTTTATGATCTGAACTTACAATCATATTTCTAAATATAATCTGAGGATTTTCTACGGCTTGTTTAATGTTATAAATTGGACCACATGGAATATTCATTTTAGTAAAAAGTTTAATCCAATTATCAGTTTCATCTTTAATTAAATATTTCTCTAAGATTACTTTTAAATCTTCAGCGTTTGTATTTCTCAGTTTATTACTTAAAAACTTTTTATCTTTAATATATTCTTTACAACCTAGAGCGTTACAAAGATTTTCAAATAATTTATCATTACCTGCTGCGATAATAATAAAGCTGTCTTTTGTTTTATAAGCTTCAAAAGGAGTGATTGATGGGTGACGTGAACCCATAGGTTTTGGAATTTCACCATTACTAAAATATCTTGCAATTGCATTTTCTAAAATTGCAATTTGGCAATCAAGCATAGAGACATCAATCTTTGTGCCTTTGCCAGTTTTTTCTCTATCAAATAAAGCAGCATTAATTCCAATTGTCGTAAAAAGTCCTGCGGTAATATCACTAATGGATGTTCCAACCCTTGTTGGTTTTTCATCAGGCTGTCCTGTTACGCTCATAAGACCGCCCATTCCCTGAACAACCATGTCGTAAGCAGGCAAGCTTTTTAAAGGACCTGTTTGTCCAAATCCCGAGGCCGAAGCATAAATTAATCTTGGATATTTTTTCTTTAAAATATCCCATGAATATCCCCACTTATCTAATGTGCCGGGTCTAAAATTTTCAACTAACACATCAGCTTTTGCTAATATTTTTTCAAATATTTTTTTATCGTCTTTATTCTTTAAATTTAACGCAATACTTTCTTTACCTCTGTTAAGAGACATAAAATAAGCTGAATAAT
>JABHUX010000093.1 GCA_018658635.1 Alphaproteobacteria bacterium | reverse complement strand
TGGAAAAAAATTACAGTCAATTACTCTATTGTCCGGTGGTGAACAGGCTTTAACTGCTATGGCTTTAATATTTGCAGTATTCTTAATTAATCCGGCTCCTATCTGCATTTTAGATGAGGTGGATGCTCCACTGGACGATGCAAACGTTACAAGATTTTGCTCGTTAATAGAAGAGCTAACAAAAATTACCGAAACTAAATTTATAGTTATCACTCACCATGCTTTGACAATGTCTAGAATGAATAGATTGTATGGAGTAACAATGGCAGAGAGAGGTGTAAGTCAACTGGTCGCTGTAGATTTAGAAAAAGCCGAAGAGATGGTAGCGTAAATAAAGAATGTCGGAGTTTGATGATCTCAAGTCTAAAATAGAATTAATAAAAAAAAAATATAAAAAAGATAAAATACAAACAAAAAATAGTTCCATCGGATCTGCATTTAAAATCAGTACAGAATTAGTGGCTGCAGTTTTTGTCGCAATTTTTATTGGCTGGTATATTGATAAATGGTTAGGAACTAAGCCAATTTTTTTAATAATTCTATTATTGGTTGGTATTGTGGCTGGCATATTTAATGTTGTACGATCGGCAAAAATGATTAATAAAGACTAAATTTATGGCAACAAATCCAATGCAACAGTTCGAGGTTCATAAAATTGGACCTTCTTTATCTATAAATGGAATAGATATTTCTTTTACTAATTCAAGTTTATTTATGATGATTAGTACAATTTTAATCATTACGTTCTTTATTCTGGGAACAAAAAAAGTGAGTATTGTCCCAGGAAAAATTCAAATTCTTAATGAACTTGTATTCAATTTTATTTCAAAAATGATTAACGAAACTGTTGGTAGTGATGCAAAACCCTATTTCCCATTCATACTAACTCTTTTTATATTTATATTAACAATGAACATGATTGGTCTACTACCCTACTCTTTTACGGTTACTAGCCAGGTAATTATCACTTTTTTTTTTGCTATTGTAATATTTATTGGAGTTACTATTGTAGGTTTTGCAAAAAATGGATTGGGTTTTTTAAAAATATTTGTTCCATCTGGCATTCCCGTTTTTTTACTACCCTTATTAGTAGTTATAGAAATAATATCTTTCTTAAGTAGACCTATAAGTTTATCTGTTCGTTTATTCGCGAATATGCTTGCTGGACACACTATGTTAAAAGTTTTTGGTGGATTTGTTGTAAGCTTAGGTATCTTGGGTGGATGGTTGCCTTTAAGTTTTTCTGTGGCATTAACAGCTCTGGAAATACTTGTGGCTTTTTTACAAGCTTATGTATTTGCCGTTTTATCGTGTATTTATTTAAACGATGCATTACATATGCATCATTAAAACTAACAAAAAAGGAGAAAAAAAATGGAAGTAGCAGCAGCAAAGTTAATAGGGGCAGGTCTTGCGGCAATAGCTTTGGGAGGAGCCGGTGTGGGTATAGGGACTATATTTGGTAACTACTTATCAGCAGCAATAAGGAATCCGTCAGCAGCGCAAAAACAATTTCCTACATTATTATTAGGATTTGCATTGGCAGAGGCGACAGGTTTATTTGCTCTAGTTATTGCATTATTAATACTTTTTGCATTTTAACTATTAAAAATAAATCTACGTCTTAAGTTAATTAATGAAAAAAAAAATAATTTTTTTTATTCTTTATTTATTTCTTACACAAGAAGTAATGGCAAAAGAAGGAATGCCTCAACTAAATCCTGAGTTCTGGCTATCTCAGATATTCTGGTTAATTATATTTTTTGGAGTATTGTATTTTTTAATTCATAAATTCTTTAGTCCTAAACTTTTTTCTTTAATCGATCAAAGAGCTGATTTGTTAAGATCGCTAATAAGTGAGACAGAAAATAATAAAAATCAAATTCAGAAATTAGATAATGAATATAATAAAATAATAGATGAGGCTAAAAAAAATTCAAAAGAAATTTCAGCAAAGCTTAATGATGAATTTAATGAAAAAATATCTATTAAAAAAAAAGAATTTGAAATTTACTTAAATGCTGAAACGACTAAAGTAGAAAATGATATTAATCATTTTAAACAACAGGCTTTGGATAACATTTCCGAAATTGCATCTGAGTTTTCAAAAGAACTTATTGAAAAAATAACTGGAACAAAACCAAATGATAGTAATTTAAAAGTAGTAATTTCAGAAATATCAAAAAAACATAAAGAGAGCCGATATGTTTGATGCAGCTTTCTGGGTAGCAATTTCTTTTGTAACGTTTTGTTTAATACTTATTTATAAAAAAATTCCTCAACTTATTAACAAGTTATTAGAAGACAAGATAAATGAAATTAAATCTGAAATTGAAAATGCAAAGAATTTAAAAATAGAAAGTGAGAAATTGCTTAAAAAATATAAAGATAAAATTCAAGATGCATATATTGAAAGCAAAGATATCTTGGATACTGAAAAAAGAGATGCAAAGACATTTATAAAAGAATTGGAAAATAAATTTGAGCAATTAATGATTAATAAAAAAAAATCATTAGAACAAAAATTGGAACAAATGAAAATAAAAGCAATAAAAGATATTCAGTATATTTCTAATGAAATTTCTTTAGAAGCAGTTAGAAAGATAATATTAGAACCAGGAAATATTGATAAGATAAAAATTATAAATCAAAAAAATCTAGAAAAGACTTTTATTCAACTAAAACAGACTAAAATATCTTAACTTTTAGAGTGAGACCCATCGCAAAATGGTTTGTTGTTTGTTTTTTTGCAACCACATAAAAAATAAGACTTATTCTCTACAACGGTAAATTTCATTGGTTTAAAATTTGTACTTTTATGAGAGCCATCACAAAAAATTCCATCTTTAGAAAAGCCACACGCGCACCAATAATAATCTTTTCCAGTTTCTAAATTAATTTTTTTTGAATTTTTAATAATTTTCTCTTTCATTGTGCTATAACATAAATTGTATCCTGAATTATTTCAATTAACAAAGAATCAACTTTAATTAGATATGAATTTATGAATATTGTTTATATTTATTAGTTTGGTCTCTATAAAACTTCTCAATATAATACTAAGTTTAATATTTAAAAAATTTTAATGGAACAAAAAATTGTAAACATATTTCTAGCAAGTCCAAGAGGATTTTGTGCGGGTGTTGATAGGGCTGTTGAAATTGTAAAAAAAACTATAAATAAATTTGGCGCTCCGGTTTATGTGAGACACGAAATAGTCCACAATCAGTTTGTTGTTGAAAATCTAAGATCGCAAGGAGCAATATTTATTGAAGAACTCTCCGAAATTAATGATAAATCTAGACCTGTTATATTTTCAGCTCACGGTGTTCCTAAAAAAGTAATTAATGAAGCAAAATTAAATAATATTATTTACATAGATGCAACATGTCCTTTGGTAACAAAAGTTCATAGGGAAGCTGAAATTCTGGCAAAAGACGAATTTAACATTATTTTTATTGGTCATAAAAACCATCCAGAAGTAATTGGAACTTTAGGACAAATAGATAATAATTATATTACATTAATCGAAAATAAAGATGATGTGAAAAATTATTTTCCTAAAATCCTAAATAATAAATTTGCCTACATCACGCAAACTACTCTTTCACTCGATGATACTTTAGAAATTATATCCTTGTTAAAAAAGAAATACCCTTCAATAAAAGAGCCAATCAAAAGTGATATTTGCTATGCGACAACAAATCGTCAAGAAGCGGTTAAAAAAATTGCCAAAAAATGTGATTTATTTTTAGTGGTAGGTAGTAAAAGCTCTTCTAACTCGCAAAGATTAGTAGAAGTTGCAAAAAAATTTGGTTGTAAAGAAAGTATCCTAATGCATTCTGATCAAGAATTGCCTGTTGATAAGATTAAAAATTCTACCAATATAGGTATTACCTCTGGTGCTTCGGCTCCTGAAATATTAGTTGAGAATTTAATTAAAGAAATTAAAAACATTACTAATATTAAACTTGAGGAAGTAATTACTTCAGTTGAAAAAGTTTCTTTTAAACTTCCCGCAATGCTTATTAAATAATGGCTGTTTATACTAAATTAGAACATCTAGAAGTTAAGCTATTTTTAGAACAATATAATATTAGTAACTTTAAAGATTATAAAGGGATTACGGAGGGCGTAGAAAATACTAATTATCTTATTAAATCATCAGAGCAAGATTACATACTTACTATTTACGAAAAAAGAGTTGATGAAAAAGATTTGCCGTTTTTTATAAAATTGCTGTCTGATTTATCAGACAATAATTTTCCTTGCCCGAAACCTATTGCAAATAAAAACAATGAAAAAATTAATAAAATTAAAAATAAAAATGCTGCTTTAGTGACTTTTTTAAATGGAAAATCAAAAAATAAAATAACTAGTGAAGACTGTTTTGAAGTAGGAAAAATAGCTGCCCAATTACACAAAATAACAAAAAAATTTAATATTAATAGAAAAAATAATCTATCAATTGAAAATTGGCAGAATATTTTTGAAAAAACTATTAAACAAAAAATAGATTTAGACGAATCAATTATAAAAAAAACTAGAAATTATTTAAATTTTTTAAAGGATAAATGGCCTAAAAATCTACCACAGGGCATCATTCATGCAGATTTATTCCCAGATAATATATTTTTTATAGATAATAAAGTTTCTGGAATTATAGATTTTTATTTTGCCTGCAATGATTTCTTTGCTTATGAAATAGCAATTTGTATAAACTCTATATGTTTTGATAACAATTCTACGTTTAATATGGCAAAAGCTAAAAATCTTATAAATGGATACTCATCAATAAGAACATTAACTGAGGATGAAAAAAAATATTTACCTATTCTGTCTATGGGTGCAGCTATGAGATTTTTTTTGACAAGACTATATGATTTTTATCACACTGATAATAAAGCAGATGTTAAAATTAAAGATCCTTTTGAATACTTTAAAAAAATTGAATTTCACTCAACCATTAAAAATTTTAATGAGTATTTTGTTTAATGAATGAAGTAATTATTTATACAGATGGATCTTGTTTAGGAAACCCAGGAAAAGGTGGCTGGGCAGCTGTAATAATTAAAAATGAAAAAGAAGAAGAAATATTCGGATCGGAAAAAGAGTCTACCAACAATAGAATGGAACTAACAGCCGCTATTAATGCCTTAGCAAGTATTAAACAAAATAACAAAATAAAGATCTATACAGACTCTAAATATGTAAAAGACGGTATTGAAAAATGGATTCACAATTGGAAATTAAATAATTGGAAAAATGCAAATAAAATAAATGTAAAAAATAAAGACCTCTGGATTAAATTGGATATTTTAATAAATGAGAAAGAAGTAGAGTGGCACTGGGTAAAGGCACACTCTATTAATAAATATAACAACAGGGTAGACTTTCTTGCAAGAAACGCTGCTAGTGCAAACGATTAGCTCTTATATAATTTTTAATTTTATTTAAATTATTTGGCAGAACTTTAAAAAATTCTTTTTTTTTAAGATTTTTACTTATCTCACCACTTATCACGGGGGTTTTTCTTAATATTTTATAAATAGTTTCTCCAAATTTTGCAGGATGCGCTGTTTCTAAACAAAATAAATTCTCTGATTTTTTAATGTTATTTAAATAGTATTCTTCTAAAGCTTTTAATCCCACAGAGGTATGTGGGTCTAATATTTTATGATTATATTGATAAACTAGCTTAATAGTTTTTTTAGTATTTTCAGCATTTATTGACTTTGAATAAAAAATATTTCTAATTTTCTTTAAAATAATTTTATCTATTTTGTAAGAACCTTTGCTGGTTAGTTGATTCATTAATTCTGATATTTTTTTAGAATTATTATTGTAGTAAGAAGAAATCAATCTTTCAAAATTACTTGCTACTTGTATATCCATACTTGGGGAAATACTAAATTTAACTTTAGATGGTTTGTAAATTCCATTTTTTAAAAATTTATATAAAAGATTATTTTCATTTACTGCAATAATTAGTTTAGATATGGGTAAACCCATTTTATAAGCGATGTAACCAGCATAAATATCTCCAAAATTTCCTGTTGGAACCGAAAAAACGCTCCTCTTATTTCTTTCAGATAAACGAAAATGCGAATAAAAATAATAAACTATCTGAACAACTATTCTTGCCCAATTTATAGAATTAACTCCTGACATATTTATAGATCTTCTGAAATGGCGATCATTGAACATAGATTTTACTAATGTTTGACAGTCATCGAATGACCCCTTAACTGCAATATTAAATACGTTTTTTGAGTTGACTGTAGTCATAAGTTTTCTCTGCATTGCAGAAACTTTTCCTTTAGGATGTAAAACAAAAATTCTTAAATTTTTCTTATTTTTTACGGCATCAATAGCTGCAGCCCCAGTATCTCCTGATGTTGCGGTGATTAAATTAATTCTATTTTTACTTTTTGAGAGAATAACTTCATACATATTCCCTATCACTTGCATTGCAATATCTTTAAAAGCTAGAGTTGGGCCGTGATATAATTCCACTAAATTAAATTTTTTTACTCTTGAGAATTTTACTACATTATTACTATTAAATTTTTTGTAAGAAATTTTTATAATTTTTTTTAACTCGTTATTTGAAAAAGTATTACCTGTATAAATTTTTATAATCTCGTAGGCCAAGTCATTATAATTTAATTTAGATAATCTATTTAAAGTAGCGCTAGATAAACGAGGTATTTTTTTTGGAATATACAGACCTCCATCAAGAGCTAGACCGTTTAAAAAAGTCTCAATAAAATTGTAAGTTTTTTTATTATTTCTTGTGCTTATATATTTCATTACACTTTTTTCCTATAATATAAAAAAAAAATTATAGTAACTAATGCTAAGGCATACCATGTTATAGCATATTGCAAATGATTATTTGATAAACGAATTTCATAATTATTAGGAATAATATCTTTGCTAGTTTTTGAAGTTTGAATGATTAATAATGGATAAACATTTTTATTTAAAGATTTTTGTAAACTTACAATCTCAACAGAATATAAAAAATCTTCTTTAATATTGTTATCTGGTGTAAATAAATTCTTTTTTTGAATTTTTTTTGTATAACCTTCAACAACTTCATTGTCGAATAAAGTTTTTTTTAATAAATTAATTTTATCTTTCTTCACCCAGCCCTTATCTACCAAAACTACCTGTGAACTATTTACTTCGTAAGGAATAATAACTTTGAAACCTATCTCGCCTTTATGCAAATGATATAAAAATAATTTTGAATCTAAATTTTTTTTATTTAATAAAACTTTTGTATATTCTTTATTGATACTTTCATTAAAACTAACGGAACTTTTTTTTAAATTATTTTCTAGGTTAATTATTAAATTATTTTTAAAATGTAGCCTTGTAATCTGCCAAGTTCCTAAACAAAGAACTATAAATATAAAAAATATAAATAATATATCTAATGATTTAATTTTAGACAAAATTATCTATTAACTTCCCCAAATGTATATTGAAGCAAATAAAAATAACCAAACAACGTCTACAAAATGCCAATACCAAGCTGCTGCTTCAAATCCAAAATGATGATCTGGTTTATAGTGGCCAGCTTTTGCTCTAAAATAACAGACTGCTAAAAAAATTGTTCCAACAAGTACGTGAAAGCCGTGAAAACCTGTTGCCATATAAAAAGTAGCACCATAAATTCCTGAGCTGATTTTAAAATCTGCATGAATGTATTCATAGGCCTGAAATGAAGTAAAAATAACTCCAAGAATTACGGTCAGCAATAATCCTGTTAATAATCCTTTTCTATCATTTTCTAAAAGGGAGTGGTGCGCCCAAGTAACTGTTGTCCCAGACAAAAGTAAAATAAGCGTATTTACTAAAGGTATGTGCCAAGGATCTAGAATTGCTATATCTTTCGGAGGCCAAACTCCTCCTATGGATGGGTCTGGATACAAACTTGCGTCGAAGAAAGCCCAAAACCAAGCGACAAAAAACATTACCTCAGACATTATAAAAAGCGTCATTCCGTATCGCAAACCAATTTGAACAACTGGTGTATGATCACCTTTATGTTCGCCTTCAATCACAACATCTCTAAACCACATGAACATTGAGTAAAGAGTCAGAGCTATTCCAATTAAAAGTAGCCACATAGACTTTGAATGCATGTAATACACAGCTCCAAAGGCTAATACCAACGCTGCAAAAGAAGAAAAAATAGGCCAAATACTTGGATCTACTAAATGAAAATCGTGACTTTTTTTATGATTATCTGACATTAATATTTTTCTTTTTTAAAATTAGCTACATCAAAAAAAGTATAAGATAAAGTAATATCCTTAATTTCTTTTGTAGATAAGTCTTCAACTATTTTTGGATCAATAAAATATGCCATTTCAAATTCTTTTGACTCCTTAGGTTTTAATGTTTGTTGTTCAAAACAAAAACAATTAATTTTATTAAAATACTTTCCGGCAGTATCTGGCACGACATTAAATGTAGAAACTGCTGTAGAGGTTTCATTACCTAAATTCTTTACTTTAAATCTAATAGTCGAAACTTGCCCTGGTTTAATATTTTCTTTTGTTTTCTCAACTTTAAATTCCCAGAATAGACCTTTTGCAACATTAGTATCAAACCTAGTTGTAATTTTATGATTAACAATAACGTTTGGAACTTGTTTAGAAATTTTTGTAGTCCCACCAAAACCCGTTACTTTACAAAATAATTCATACAGCGGAACTGAAGCATAAGATAAACCAAGCATTGCAAAAAATATTAACACTAAATAGATAGGGTTAATTTTATTATTAGTTTCTCGACTCATAATGGTCTAACAAATATTCCTAAATTATAAATTGTAAAAACAAAAAAGAAGATAATTAATAATATTAATAAAATAGCTGTGATATTATTTTTATTCATTAAAAAAATTTAAAAAAACTTTCAATCAATAGTAAAGTAAAAATTAAAAATAAATATAGAATAGAAAAAGCAAAAATTTTTTTTGCAAATTGAATGGTGTCTTTTTTATTGTCTGCTTTTAATAATTGATATGTTAAAAAAATATAGAAAATTCCCAACGTAATGGTTGGTAATAAGTAAAAAAAACCTGCAAAATTAAAATAAAAAGGGAGTAGGGTTATAGGAAACAATATAAGTGCATAAGCAAAAATATTTTTCTTAGTGAAATTTATTCCTGAAACAACTGGAAGCATCGGAATTTTAGCTTTCTTATAATCTTCAGACTTATATAAAGATAAAGACCAAAAATGTGACGGTGTCCAAAAAAATATAATTAAAAACAAAATTATTGGCTCAATAGATAAGTTATTATTAGCAATAGTCCAACCTATAACTGGTGGAAATGCTCCAGCAGCACCACCTATTACAATATTTTGGGTACTTCTTCGCTTTAGCCAGATCGTATAAATAAAAATATAAAAACTAATAGTAACAGCTAATATTGAGGCCGATAAAATATTTGAAACTAAATATAATCCAGCAATTGAGATTAGGCTTAGAGAAATTCCAAAATATAATGCCTGATTATTTGAAATTTTTCCAAGAGGTATGGGTCTTAAACATGTACGAGACATCACTGCATCAATTTCTGAGTCGTACCACATATTAAGTGCGCCAGCTGCACCAGCACCAAGTGCTACAAAAAGTAGAGCTAATGCAGATGTAAAAAAATCTAAATTATTATTTGAAATAATTAAACCTACAAAAGCTGTAAAAACTACAAGAGACATAACTCTTGGTTTCATTAAATTGTAAAAATTTTTAAAAACTAAAATATTTTTACTTTTTTGATTATTGGCAAATGTAGATTTGTACACTTTATTTAATTATTTAATATTGGGTAGCTCATTAAATTGATGGAATGGTGGAGGCGAACTTAAAGTCCACTCTAATGTATTCGCTCCTTCGCCCCATTGATTATTAGGAACTCTTTTTCCTCTAATAAATGCATGGGCTACTAAAATTAAAAATACTAAAACTCCAAACGCAGAAATATAAGATCCAACAGAAGAAACATAGTTCCAACCAGCGTACGCATCTGGATAATCAGCATACCTTCTCGGCATTCCTGCTAAACCTAAAAAATGCTGTGGAAAGAAAATTATATTAACTCCTATAAATGTTAGCCAAAAATGAATTTTTCCTAATATTTCTGAGTACTCATAGCCTGACATTTTTCCAAACCAGTAATAAAATCCTGCAAATATAGAAAATACAGCTCCAAGTGAAAGTACGTAGTGAAAATGAGCAACCACATAATAAGTATCGTGAAATGATGTGTCTACCCCAGCACTTGCAAGAACAACTCCTGTAACTCCGCCAACTGTAAATAAAAATATAAAACCAATAGCCCAAAGCATTGGGGTTTTTAAAGTAATTGATCCTCCCCACATAGTGGCAATCCATGAAAATACTTTTATACCCGTAGGAACAGCAATAATCATAGTTGCAAAAACAAAGTATGCTTTTGTATCAACGCCCATGCCGCCAGTGTACATATGGTGAGCCCAAACAACAAAGCCCACAACCCCAATAGATACCATCGCATAAGCCATTCCGAGATACCCAAAAATAGGCTTTTTTGAAAAGGTTGAAATAATATGACTAACCATTCCAAAGCCTGGAAGTATCATAATGTAAACCTCTGGATGCCCGAAAAACCAAAATAAATGCTGAAATAAAACTGGATCCCCTCCTCCTTTAGGTTCAAAAAAAGCAGTCCCAAAATTTCTGTCAGTTAATAACATTGTGATTGCACCAGCAAGAACTGGTAGGGATAACAATAGTAAAAAAGCAGTCACAAGAATTGACCATGCAAACAAAGGCATTTTATGCATAGTCATTCCAGGTGCTCTCATATTAAAAATTGTTGTAATAAAATTGATCGCTCCAAGAATTGATGAAGCTCCGGCAAGGTGCAAACTTAATATTGCAAGATCCATTGCCGGTCCTGGTTGTCCAGCTTTAGAAGATAAGGGAGGATATATGGTCCAACCTCCACCAATGCCTAATCCACCAGGAGGTCCTTCAACAAAAATAGATGAGATTAATAAAATAAATGCTGCTGGCAATAACCAAAACGAAACGTTATTCATTCTAGGAAATGCCATGTCAGGTGCACCTATCATTAACGGAACAAACCAGTTTCCAAATCCACCTATCATTGCTGGCATAACCATAAAAAAGATCATTATTAGTCCATGACCTGTCACAAGAACGTTATAAAGATGATAATTGCCTTTCAAGATTCCATCTCCAGGATACATAAGCTCCATTCTCATTAAAACAGAAAAGGCAGTTCCGACTAGTCCTGCTACAATTGCAAAAATTAAATATAAAGTGCCAATGTCTTTATGATTTGTAGAAAGTAACCATCTTCTCCAAAAACTTGGGTAATCTGAATGATCAGAGGTTGTTGCGGCCATTTATTTTTTTTCCTTTATTAAATTTTCCGCAACTATGTTATTTTCTGGATATTTAGCAAATTTAACTTTTGCCTCTTTAAGCCACTCATTATATTGTTTTTCAGAAACTACTCTAACTGCGATCGGCATAAATGCATGCTTAGATCCACATAACTCAGAGCATTGTCCATAATACACGCCTTCTTTTTCGGCTTTAAACCAAGTTTCATTTATTCTTCCTGGAACTGCATCTCTCTTAACTCCAAAAGATGGAACAGTCCAAGCATGTAATACATCGTTTGCTGTAATTAAAACTTTAACAATTTTATTAACAGGAACAACGACATGATTGTCCGTTTCTAAAAGTCTTGGTTGATTAGATTTTAAATTTTTAGTTTCTATCATGTTGGCTTCAAATGCAATTTTCTGATCTGGATATTCATATCCCCAGTACCACTGATAACCTGTTGCTTTGATAGTAACTTCAGCTTTTGGAATAACGTCCTGTTTATAAAGTAATCTAAATGATGGAACTGCTATCACTATTAAAATTAAACAAGGAATAACTGTCCACAAAATTTCTATGAAAGTATTATGAGATGTTTTTGAAGGTATTGGATTTTTTGACGCTCTAAATCTAATAATCGAGTAAAGAAGTAAAAATAGTACAAAAACAGATATTGCGACAATTATTGGAAGTAAAATACGGTTATGAAGGTGAACAATATCATCCATAACAGAAGTTACTGACTCATTGTAGCCCATCTGCCAATTTTCTCTGGCAAATGATGTGCTTGAAGAGATAAAAAGAACTAAAGGTAAATAAAATTTATTAAGTAATTTTTGTGTCATTAATTAAAGATATAATATGCAAATATAATTATTTAACTATATTAATAACACAAATATATACAAAAAATTTGCGACAATTTATCTAACAATGAGCCCAAATTTAAATGAGTTTTTTTCAGAAGAAAATTCAATTTCAAAAAAGTCAGCAGAAACAATAGTTAATAATACCCTTTTTAAGTGTGATGATGGTGAGCTATTCCTAGAATCTACTGTTTCAGAGTCTTTAGTTTTAGATGATGGAAAAATCAAAAATACAAGTTACGACTCTAGCAAAGGTTATGGTTTAAGATCAGTAAATAATGACAT
>JABHUX010000092.1 GCA_018658635.1 Alphaproteobacteria bacterium | reverse complement strand
TTACTTATTTTGTAGGTCCTATTGGACTTGGTGTTTATTTAATCTTAAGACTTCTTGCTGCACAAAAATTAAAATTATTTGATTAAGTCTTAGTAGCTAATAATTTATTTCAGAGTTATTAATCACTATGAAGAAAATAGATTTCTATTTTGATTTTGGAAGTCCTTATTCATATCACGCCCACACCCAGATTAAAAAATTCGAAAAAGAAACAGGGGAAAAAGTTAATTATATGCCAGTACTTGTTGGCGGCTTACATAAATTAGCTGGGATTACTGCTCCAGCGTTTATTCCTCTAAAGGCAAAATATTTAATTAAAGACTGCAAGCTTTGGGCAGATAAATATAAAGTTAAATATCAATTCAATAGATACTTTCCGATAAAAACTCTTCATCTTATGAGAGCAGTATTAGTTGCTGAGAAAGATAATTTCCTTAGATCTTTTGTTGATAAAGCTTTTAATGCCATCTGGGTTGATTCAATGAATATGAATGATGAGGAAGTATTTTTAAAATTTATAAAGAGCCAAGATGTAAATACTGATTTATTCTCATTAAAATATAATGATCCCATCGTAAAAAATGATCTTATAAAAAGAACAAATGACTCTTTTGCAAAAGGAATTTTTGGCGTTCCAAGCTTTATTGTAAATGGAAAATTATTCTGGGGACAGGATCGATTAGAATTTGTATTTGACGAGGCTAAAAAATAATTACTTTTTTTTAACTTCTGTAACTTTAAAACCTTTTTCTTTTAGAGCTTTAAATCCGCCTCTGACATGGGAGACTTTTGGAAAACCCATCTCTTTTAATGATCTAGTAGCAAGTGCAGATCTCATACCTTGAGCACAGAATAAAATTAAGTTTTTATCTACTGGAATATCATTTTTAGAATAAGGGCTCTCTGGATCAACCCAAAACTCAAGCATACCTCTTGGAATATGCTTGCAGTTTTCAATAGTCCCTTCTCTCCATAGCTCTCTAATATCTCGAATGTCTATTAAAATTGCATTTTCTTTTTCAATTCTAGATTTCGTCTCTTCTGGAGTTAAAGTTTCTATATCTTTAAGAACTTTATCAACAAGATCTTTTGCTGAAGTAATTTTCATAGAACTTAATATATAAATAATTAAAGTAATATTATCTTATATGAAAATACAAAAAAGTAATAAAAAAAGTTTCTTAAAGAAAATTTTTATAAAAATTTGTAGACTGTTAAATTTCGAAATTGTTGATCAATCCAATTTTACAATCCCAACTCTTAAAAAAAAATTAGATGAAAACCTTAGTAGCACAGGGAGAAAATCCATAACCTTGCCAATGGGGGAGATAAAAATCACAAGGCAGATTAATTCATTAAATATCATCTTTAGATTTTGCACTAAAGTAAAAATGCTCACTCAAAGTAAACAACGGCTTTTTGAAGAAGAGAAAAATCAATACACATTAAGATCATTAAATTCTATTTTAAGATCTATTCAAACTGCAAAGAATAATTTTAAATACCTTGATATAAAAATTACAGCAATCGACTCTGGCTCTGATGATACTGATGTTCAAAAAATTCAAAAAATAGTTAATGAAAAAAACATTAATTTTGAATACATAAAATTAGATGTTGATAAGCTAACAGATTTTATCGATCCTCAAGCTTCAATCAATCAAAAATCAAACATGGCTAATATTTATAAATCTTTTGAGATCGGAAGAGATGGAAAATATGATTTATTATATTTTCTTGAAGACGATTATATTCATGAACAAAATTCCCTTTCGGAAATGCTTTTTTCTTATGAAAAATTTGCAAGTTTAATGAAGGATGAACTAATACTTTGCCCAACTGATTTTCCATATCTGTATAATAAATTTGAACCAACACAAATTATTTTGGGCAATAATAGACACTGGAGAGTGATTGAGGAAACGCTTTGTACTTTTTTAACAAGTAAAAGGTTATTATTAAAACATTGGGATGCTTTTGTTTCTATGACCAAAACTGAACATTTGCCATTCGAAAAACCCTTGCATGAAATATATTTAAAACAATATTGTCTATCACCTATACCGTCTCTTGCAATGCATTGCACAAATATAAATTCTATTTATGGTCTCTCACCTGTTATGGAATGGAAAAGATTATGGGATGAAAATGAATTAAATGATTAAAGAAAATTCTAAAGCGCCTAATTTTAAATTACCTTCTAATAATAATAAAAGTTTTGAAATAAATAAAAATCTTAATCAATATATAGTTATTTACTTTTATCCACGCGACAATACTCCTGGCTGCACTAATGAAGCTAAAGACTTTTCAAAATTATATAATGATTTTAAAAAATTAAATTGTGAGGTTATTGGAATTTCAAAAGATAGCATTGAAAGTCATAAGAAATTTATTACTAAATTCAAAATTCCTTTTCAATTATTGTCCGACGAAGAAGTTATGGTTCTCAAAAAATATGGAGCTTGGGGTGAAAAAAGTATGTATGGAAAAAAATTTATGGGAATAAAAAGAACAACCGTTCTAATTAATCCGAAAGGTAAAATAATGAAAATCTGGAACAATGTTAAAGTTTTAGATCATGCAAAAGACGTATTAAATTTTCTAAAAGTGGCTATTTAGCAAATTCTTTTTCAGTAAACCCTAAATAAAATAAAATAGTTCTAAGGTCAGTAAATTGAATATGATTATCAATTGCTTTTTTAATTATTCGATGAGAATGATAACCT
>JABHUX010000091.1 GCA_018658635.1 Alphaproteobacteria bacterium | reverse complement strand
CTCCAAACGGAAGATACATAAGTCCTAAAAAGAAAAATATAGCAGCAATAGATTCTACTAATCCCCTAAGATGCAGAGGTTTGGAGGTAATAACTTTAAAATTTAATTTTTTTTTATAATATAAATATAAACCTAGAATAACTGTTGAGCAGATTCCTCTAATAAAGATAATTTCACCAAGTATAGTGATGTCCCTATAAAGAAGCAGAATATATTTTATAAAAGCATCGTTAATGGAGAAGAAAAGCATACATAAGATCATGTATGTAATGCCTATAAATTCATTATTCTTATTTTTAAAAAACATCTTTAAGTTGAGTATTTTATTTATTAATTGAAAACAAATAATAAGTAGTGTTTAATTTTTTTATTAAACTTCTTAACAAAAAAATATCAATGAAAATAAATCGTAGAAAATTTATGGCATTTGCAGGAACTTCTGCTGCTGTATTAGGTATGCCAAATTGGGCGTTATCACAGTCAAAAGTGATCTTTGATAATTTAAATATTTTTGTTCCAGCAGCACCAGGGGGTGGTTGGGATGGATTAGGAAGAGCTATAGAAGCAGCTTCTAAAGCAGCGGGATTAACAAATTCTATTCAAATAGAAAATGTTGGAGGAGCCGGAGGAATGGTTGGGCTTCCAAAATTTGTAAACGATAAAAAAGGACAAGGAAATACTATAATGATCGGTGGATCAGTAATGGTTGGCGCGGGCATCACAAATAAGAGCCCAGTAACTATTAAAGATGTCATTCCGATTGCTCGCTTAACAGAAGAAGCGGGAGCAATAGTAGTTCCAACTTCCGGAAAAATTAAAAACTGGAATGATTTTACCTCAGCATTAAAAGCAAATCCAAAAGCTGTTTCTGTTGCAGGCGGCTCAGCCGGAGGAACAGATCATCAGTTGCTTGGACTTATAATAAAAGCTTTAGGGGGCAATGCAAAGGATGCGGCATATGTTGCTTTTCAAGGAGGAGGACCTGCTAATGCTGCAATTTTAGGAGGACAGGTTTCAGCTGGAATTTCAGGATACTCTGAGCTTGAGGAGCATATTAATTCTGGAAAAATGAAAATCATAGCCGTGTCTGGAAATACAAGAATTTCAGGTGTGAACGCACCAACAATTAAAGAGTTAGGTTTAAATGTCGTTGCTGCTAACTGGAGAGGAATTTTTGCTGCACCAGGAGTTTCTACAGAGCAAAAAGGTAAAATTATAGATTACATAACTAAACTTAATACTTCAGAACCTTGGAAAAAAATTTTAGTTGAGAGAAAATGGACTAATGTTTTTTTAACAGGAGATGCTTTTCAAAAAGCTTTAAATGAAGATATTAAAAATACAGAAGGTGTTTTAAAAGATCTAGGCTTAGCTTGAACGCTTTACGCTTTTCGTTAGTACTTATATTTTTATGTAGTCTTGCTATTTGGCAGATCACACAAATTCCAAAATCCACTCTTTACGATGCCATTGGAGCATCTTTTGTTCCAAAATTTGCAGTTGGAGTATTTATTTTTTTTGTGATTTTGTATCTTTACCAATCTTTAACCCAAAAACTTCCAGATATAGCAGATGATAAAAATGAGAAGCCTTTAAAAAATCCTGTAAGTCGCATTGTTTATTTTTTATTAGGATTTTTATTATTTGTATTATTGGTAAAGCCGATAGGTTTTATTTTATCAGGCTCTTTGTGTGGTCTTGGAATATCAAAGTCATTTGATACAAAAATATCAATCATGTCTTTTATTATAAGTTTTTTAATAGCTCTTAGTGTTTGGGTTTTATTTTCAGTAATACTTTCTGTTAATTTAGGACCGGCTTTTTCATTTAAAATATCATGAGTAATTTTGAACAACTTTTAAATGGTTTTGGAAATGCATTAACACCATCAATTTTAATTTATGGATTTGCTGGTTGTTTAGCAGGCACTTTGGTTGGGGTTCTTCCCGGAATAGGACCTGCATTAACAATAGCTTTATTATTACCATTAACTTTTAAAGCTCCTGCTGTCGCTATGTTCGTACTGTTTGCAGGTATTTATTATGGAGGAATGTATGGAGGATCAACTACTGCCATTCTTCTGAATACACCAGGAGAGTCTGCAAGCGTAGTGACTTCTCTTGAGGGAAATAAAATGGCAAAACGTGGATTAGCAGGACCTGCTCTTGCAACGGCTGCGATAGGAAGTTTTGTTGCAGGAACAATCGGCACAATTGCTCTTACTTTTTTTGCTCCCATTGTTGTTAGTGTTGCTTTGACCTTTGGTCCAGCAGAATATTTTAGTTTAATGGTGCTTGCTGCAGTCTCTGTCACTGCTGTTTTAGGCAATTCAGTAGTTCGTGGAATGACTAGTTTGAGTTTAGGACTTATCATTGGCTTAGTTGGAATTGACCTTCAATCTGGACAACCAAGATTTACATTTGGTGGAATTATGGAATTATTAAATGGAGTTGAAGTTGTAGTTGCTGTAGTTGGATTATTTGCGGTAGGTGATGCATTATTTTTAGCGTGGCAAGGAAGAGAAAAAATTAAAAAGACCATAATTATTTCTCCAAAAAATAAATGGTATAATTGGATGACAAAAAAAGATTGGAAAAGAAGTTGGAAGCCTTGGCTTCGTGGTTCTTTTTTTGGTTTTTTTATTGGGGCCTTACCAACAGGAGGCGCAGAAGTTCCAACTTTATTAAGTTATTACACAGAAAAAAAACTTAGTAAAAAACCAGAAGAGTTTGGAAAGGGAGCAATAGAAGGTGTTGCCGGACCAGAGGCCGCAAACAATGCAGCTGCGGCTGGAGTGTTAATGCCATTATTAACATTAGGAATTCCGACATCAGCAACTGCTGCTGTATTATTATCTGCTTTTGAGTCTTATGGAATTAGACCGGGACCAACACTTCTTACTCAACAGTCAAATTTGGTTTGGACATTGATTGCAAGTCTTTACATAGGAAATGTAATTTTATTGATACTAAATTACCCTCTTGTAGGAATTTGGGTAAAAATACTCAAAATACCTTCTCAGTGGCTTTATGTAGGGGTAATAATAATTTCTTCAGCTGGAGTTTATGGCGCCGGAAGATCTTCCTTTGACTTAGCTTTATTATTTTTTTTTGGTCTTATTGGTTATTTTTTTAGAAGATTTGATTTTCCGGCAGCGCCGTTAATTATAGGTCTGATTTTAGGCCCTATGGCAGAACAATCTTTAAGACAGGCCATGATTATTGGCATGGGCGAGTGGACAACTTTTGTAACAAGACCTATTTCTGCAACAATACTTTTTATAGCATTTGTTTTGTTTTTAAGTCCTTTTTTAATAAATTTTTATAGTAAAAAAAAAAAAACAATATAAGTTAGAATTTATGTCAAAAAGTCGTGATACAAGAAAAGAAAAAAAAAAAGCAAAGAGCACAGCTCCAAAAGAATCTAGATCAAAAAAACAGTACTAAGTTTAAAAATTAGGCTTTTTTTTTAGTCAAATTCGTTATAGGTAGTAGTTAAACCTATATGTGAAATTTTCATGCCCCAAGAAGCTAATCAAACTTCTAAAGTTAGGACAGGGCATATATTTACCGAAGAACAAATTATTTCTTTAATTGAAAATGTTAAGCAGAACAATTTTAATTTTATTCGAGAATTATTAGACAGATATCACCCCGCTGACGTTGCTGATTTAATTAAAATATTACCTAATGAAGTTCAGATAAAATTATTTAGCCATAAATCTGCAGATTTAAACCCTGAGGTCGTATTAGGATTAACTGATACTTTGCAAAAAGAAATATTAGAACAACTTTCTCCAGATACAATTTCTTCAATTATAAAAGAACTAGAATCAGATGATGCATTTCAAATTATAGAAAATGTTCCAGAAGAGTTTCAAAATCAAATTTTAAATAATCTTCCTCAAAAAGATCAAAATTTTTTTAGATTAGGATTAAAATATCCAAAAGACTCAGCTGCAAGAATTATGCAGAGAGAATTTGTAACAATTGATTTAGATTGGACGGTTGGGCAAACTATGGATTTTTTAAGAGACTCAACAGATTTACCTGAACAGTTTTTAGAAATTTTTGTTGTAGACAAAGATAGAAAGCCGATTGGCAATGCATCTATTTCAAATATTTTAAGATCAGACCCAAATATAAAAGTAAAAGATTTAGTAGCAGAAAATAAAACTTTTATTCCAGCAGAACTTGACAAAGAAAGAGTTGGTAATATTTTCACACAATATAATTTAGTTTCTGCTGGTGTCGTTGATAAAGAACAAAAATTAATCGGAGTTATCACAGGAGATGATGTTGTAACGATTGTTAAAGAAGAAGCAGTTGAAGATGCTCTAAGATTAGGAGGTATTGGAGCGGCAGAGGATATAAGCGATAATCCAGTAGAAACATCTAAAAATAGATTTTTATGGCTATTTATTAATTTAATTACTGCAGTTTTAGCTTCATTTGTTATCGGAATGTTTGAAAGTACAATTCAAAAAGTTGTTGCTCTTGCTGTGTTAATGCCAATTGTTGCATCGATGGGAGGAAATGCTGCAACACAAACATTAACAGTAACAATTCAATTAATCGCTTCACAACAATTGAATGTAAAAAATGTAATGAAAATAATTAATAGAGAAGTTGTGACTGGTTTGTTAAATGGGCTAATATTTGCTGCAATTACAGGGGTTTTTGTTTATTTCTGGTTTCACGATTTAAAAATAGCCATTCTTATTGGCGCGGCTATGATTGTAAATTTAACAGTAGCCGGTCTAGCTGGAATTGCTATTCCAGTAACATTAAACAAAATGAAGATAGATCCTGCAATTTCCGCAACTGTTTTTGTAACAACCGTTACAGACGTTGTTGGTTTTTTTGCATTTTTAGGAATAGCAAGTTTATTTGTTTAATTAATAATATTTTTAAATAGTAATTTAGAAAGATCATTAGATTTTTTTAAACAATTAAAAATAGTCTCTAAGCTTTTTTTAATATCTTTTTCTATAGACCAAGGACAATTAATTATAAATAAACCACTACCCTGCATTCCATTATTAGAATTATCGGTAATCATTTCTATATGAGATAGATTTTTATAATTTTCTTTTAAAATATTTAGAATAAATGATTCAGATTTTTTATTACTTAATACAGGATACCAAATAATATAAACTCCAAGAGGAAATTTTTTATAACAAATTGATAACATCTTTGATACTTTTTCATATTCATCTTTAAGTTCATAGGATGGATCAATTAGTATCACTGCACTTTTTTCTTTAGGGGGTAATAATT
>JABHUX010000090.1 GCA_018658635.1 Alphaproteobacteria bacterium | reverse complement strand
TAGCACAACAAAAAGACTCAAATGGTTTAGATTTAATTAAAGGGATTCTAACTGGCTATGAGATTCAAGTTAATTTAGTTAAAGGAATTTGTCTTCATGAACATAAAATTGATCACATTGCACATCTAGGACCGAGCGTTGCAGCGGGATTAGGATCTCTTTTAAAATTAGATACTGAAACTATTTATCAAGCCGTACAACAAGCTCTACATACAACAATTTCAACAAGGCAATCTCGAAAAGGAGATATTTCTAGTTGGAAAGCATTTGCCCCAGCACATGCTGGAAAACTTGCAATTGAAGCAGTTGATCGTTGTATGAGAGGAGAAAGAGCTCCTAATCCAATTTATGAAGGAGAAGATAGTGTTATTGCTAGAATTTTATCAGGACCTGATGCGGAATATATCGTTCCTTTACCAGAAAAGGGTGAGTCAAAAAAAGTAATTCTTGAAACATATACCAAAGAACACTCAGCAGAATATCAAGCGCAAGCTTTAATAGATTTAGCACGCGATATGAGAACAAAAATTAAAGATTTTTCTAAAATAGAAAGTATTGAAATTCACACATCTCATCATACTCATTATGTAATTGGAACAGGTGCAAACGATCCTCAAAAAATGGATCCAAACGCTAGCAGAGAAACATTAGATCATTCTATTATGTATATTTTTGCTGTAGCCCTCGAAGATGGCAAGTGGCATCATGAAGATTCTTATAAATCAGAAAGAGCAAAAAAAGAAAGTACCGTAGCTCTTTGGAAAAAAATTAAGACCTTTGAAGAAAAAGAGTGGACTAAAAAATATCACGACAAAGATCCAAAGAAAAAATGTTTTGGAGGTAAAGTTATTATTAAAATGAAAGATGGATCTAAAATCGAAGATGAATTAGGAATTGCCGATGCCAATCCTTGGGGCAAACGTCCTTTTGAGAGAAAAAATTATGTTGAAAAATTTATCACTTTAACCAAAGATTTTATTACAAGATCTGAGTCAGAAAGATTTTTAGAAGTTGTACAAAATTTAAGAAACCTTAAGAGTAAACAGCTAGATAAATTAAATATTGAAGTTCATGACAAGATTCAAAATATTCAACGAAAAAAAATAGCAATTTTTTAAATAATCCTCATGAAAAAAAATGTTAATTTTTCTTTTTTCTTTTTTCTTTTTTTATTATCAACCATTTCATTTGCTAATGAAAAAAAAATTGAAGTAATTGATGGAGATACTATTCATATAGGAAAACTTAAGTATCGTTTTTTTGGCATCGATGCTCCAGAAACAAAACAAATTTGTGAAAAGGATAATATAAAAATTCAATGCGGAGTTATTGCAAAAAATGTTCTTAAGAATAAAATTGGAGATAAAGTTCCTGAATGTATTGTAAAAGATAAGGATCGCTATCAAAGACTGGTGGCAGAATGTTTCATTGATAAAGAAAGTTTATCCAGATTCATGGTCAGAGAGGGTTATGCGGTTGCATATACTCAATATTCTAAAGATTTTGTTGAAGATGAAAAATATGCAAAAGAAAATAAACTTGGTATTTGGTCAATGAGTTTTCAAATACCTTCTGAGTATAGAAAATCTTTAAGAAATAAATAAATTTTATTTAAAAAGTTTTTTAATTTTTTTTCTATTGTATTTTTTTTTATCTTTAATAATTCTTTTTTTAAATTTTGGAGTTCTCAGAGCTTTAGCAACAGGGTTTCTTTTCATAATAAATTTGACAATTATAGCAGATTCTTTATTAAACTAATTTAAACTACTCATTATCGTGAAATTAAATAAAAAATTTGGCCCTTATATTTTTACTGTCATTATGGCATTTGGCATGAGTCTGATGATGTCATTCATCATTTCATTAATGAATATAGGTTTTGTCGACAATTTTTTTTTAATCTGGATTAGAGCCTGGATACCTGCTTTTTTTATAGCATTAATTCCTGCATTTTTTATGGGAAAATTAGCAAGATTTGTTCTTAGCAGAATTACCGATAGTTAATTAAATTTTAAATTGAGATCCTAAGTAAAGCTGTCTTGCTTTTTTATTTTCAACGATTTCTTTTGGAGATCCTTCGGCAATTAATTCCCCATTATTAATAATGTAAGCTCTGTCTACAATATCAAGAGTTTCCTTAACATTATGATCGGTAACGAAAATGCTAATCCCTTTGTCTTTTAGATGCCTAAGCATTTCTTTAAGCTCAATGATTGCAATAGGATCTAAAGCTGCGAACGGCTCATCTAATAATAATATCTTAGGAGATGTTGTTAAACATCTTGCGATTTCAACTCTTCTTGCCTCTCCGCCGGAAAGGCTTAGTGCTGAAGCAGTTCGAAGATGTGCAATTTTAAATTCATTTAATAAATGCTCAACTAATTC
>JABHUX010000089.1 GCA_018658635.1 Alphaproteobacteria bacterium | reverse complement strand
GCAAATTTTAAGCTAAAATTTCAGAGTAATTTAATAAATTTCTAGTAAAACTAACTTCCATGTGTTTAAAAAATTTCTTCGATTTCAACTTTCAAGCTTTAAAACAGTTTTTGTCTATAGATCTAAAAATTGAAGAAAAGAAAACATCCATGAGAGCAAAACAACTTTGGCAAGCTGTTTATAAAAAAGGATTAGAAGAGTTAAATCACTTAACAACTTTGCCTGTAGAGCTAAGAGATGAGTTAATTTCTAAAATAACATTAAAAAAACCTAAAATTGCAGATACGCAAACATCTGAGGATGGAACTATAAAGTGGTTAATTGAATTATTAGATGGAAATAAAGTTGAGTGCGTTTTTATTCCAGAAAAAACAAGAGGAACACTTTGTATTTCATCGCAAGTTGGCTGCACATTAAACTGTAGATTTTGTCATACTGGAACGCAAAGACTTGTAAAAAATTTAGATTTTTCTGAAATTGTTAACCAGGTGATGATTGCAAAAGAACAATTGGACGATTGGAAAGAGCAAAAAATAATTACCAATATTGTTTTAATGGGAATGGGTGAGCCTTTTTATAACTATGACAATGTCAAAACTGCAGTTGAAATATTAAAAGATAAAGATGGTCTAAATTATGGACCAAAGAAAATAACAGTCTCAACTGCTGGAATTGCAGATAAAATTCCACTAGCTGCAAAAGAAATTGGAACCTATTTGGCTTTATCTTTGCATGCGCCCACAGATGAAATCAGAGAATTAATTATGCCAATCAATAAAAAATTTAAAATCAAAGATTTAATTGAGCAGTGCAAATACTATGCAGAAACTGTTAATGAAAAAATTACTTTAGAGTACGTTATGTTAAGAGGCATTAACGATAGTAAAGAATGTGCAAACCAACTTACAAAAATAATGGCGCAGTTTCCTTGCAAAGTTAATTTAATTGAATTTAATCCATGGCCCGGCGTTAATTATTTGCCAACGGAAAGAGAAGATATGGAAAGTTTTTCTAAAATTATTCAAGATGCTGGTTATATTTCAACCATTAGAAGATCGAGGGGGCAAGATATTTTAGGCGCCTGTGGCCAGCTTAGAACTGAAAGTGAAAGAAAAAAACTTAACTAAGTTTTAATTTTCTTGCTCTTTTTCTAAAGTTTCTTCGATTTCTTTTTGATCATCTAAAGAAATTACCATTTCTTCAGCCTGATCTTCTTTAGCTACAAAATCTTCTCCATCTGCCACCGCATCTGGATCAATCTCTTTTTTTGGACTGACTGGTTTTACTGCAGCAAGTTTTGCAAATTTATCTTCGTAAGTTTGTGTTTTTCCACAAGGACAAAGAATTGGATTCTTATTGAAATCGTAAAATTTTTTACCACACTCACAAAGTCTTTTGGTTCCCCAGTTTTTTTTATCCAATGTAGCCTCTAAATATTGTTAAATTTGTCGATTAATTTTTGCTTGTATATAAAGTTTAATGTAATTATCAACTTAATAAAAAGATCAGCAAAATGGATAAAAAATTGCCAAAATTTGTAGGAACTATCAATATCCCAGGCGATAAGTCTATTTCGCATCGAGCACTCATCATCGGATCACAAGCAACAGGAATTGTAAAAGTTTCAAATCTTTTAGAATCTGCAGATGTCTTCAGCACAATGAATGCACTTAGAAAATTTGGAGTGCATATTATTAAACGTGGAAAAGATTATCACGTTTACGGTTTAGTCGTTGGCGGACTGAGAGAATATAACGGCACGATCAATTGCGGAAATAGTGGAACGACGGCAAGACTTATGATGGGACTGCTTTCAACATATCCAATTACAATAAATTTTATAGGAGACAAATCTCTATCCAAACGTCCAATGGCTAGAGTGATAAATTTACTTAGAGAATTTGGTGCAAATGCATTGCCGGAAAATAAAAATACTATGCCATTTAAATTTCTAGGCTCTTACATAGGACTACAGAATGATCAAAAATTAAATGTTCCAAGTGCACAATTAAAATCAGCGTGGTGTTTGGCTGCATTAAATACAAAAGGAATTTCAACATTAGAGGAGCGTTTTGAAACGCGGGATCACACGGAGATCATGCTTAAGTATCTAAATGCTAATATTAAAGTTAAAAAATCTAAGAATAAAAAGATCATCTCTATATTTGGAAAAACCCCAATTGATGCAAAAGATATCTCTGTTCCAGGAGATATTTCATCTGCAGCTTTTATGATCATCCTTGCGCTTATTTCTAAAAATTCAACAGTGACGATTAAAAATGTTTTACTAAACCCAACACGAACTGGAATCTTAGATGTTCTTAAAAAAATGAAAGCTAAGATTAAAATTAAAAATAAAAAAACTATTTGTGGTGAGGTGGTTGGCGATATTGAAGCAAAAAGTTCTAATTTAAAAGCAACGCTAGTTCCTGAAAAAATAGCACCCCGTTTAATTGATGAATACCCTATCCTTTTCATTGCTGCTTGTTTTGCAAAGGGAACTTCTAATTTTAAAGGCATAGAAGAACTACGCGTAAAAGAGTCTGATCGAATTAAATCTATGGAAGATGGCCTAAAACCATTGGGTGTTAAAATTAGCTCAACTAAGAGTTCGGTAAAAATTACAGGTACAAATTCTTTTAAATTAAATAAAAAAATTAAAATTGATGCTAAGGGCGATCACCGAATTGCAATGTCATTCTATGTGCTTTCACAAGTTTTAAATAAATCATTCAAGATTAAAGACTTTAATTATGTAAAAACTAGTTTTCCAAGTTTTACTAAAACAATTAACCAACTCAAAAAAAATTGAAAAATAAAGTAAACAGATTACGAGTTGCAATTGATGGACCCGCGGCCTCTGGTAAAAACACTTTAGCTAAGCAAATTGCAAAAAAATATAAACTTCTACACTTAGATTCTGGAAAACTTTATAGATACTTTGCTTTACAAGTGTATCAAAGCAAAGATCAAAAAGTTAACTATTCAAAACTAAAGCAAGCCTTAAAGAAATTAACTCTTAAAAAGCTAAAAGATAAAAAACTTACAACCGAACCTGTTACAAAAATTGCATCCATCATCTCAAAGAAGAAAAGAATAAGACAATTGTTAAAAAAAGTTCAGCATAATCTTGCTTATAATCCGCCAAAAAAATTTAAAGGCTCTGTTCTTGATGGACGAGATATAGGAACCGTTATTATGCCCGATGCCCATGTAAAAGTTTATCTAACAGCAAGTTTAAATGTCAGGGCAATCCGTAGATATAAAGAGTATAAAAAAATGGGAATTAATACGACCTTAGCCAAAGTTAAAAGCGATATAAAAAAGAGAGACTACGAAGACACGCATCGTAAAATTTCCAGCTTAAAACCAGCAAAAGATGCTGTATTGCTAGATAGTTCTTTTTATAATACAAAAGCCGCCTTTGTCGAAATAGACAAAGTGATAAGGAATGAAATTAAACGACTGAATGCAACAAAACATAAAAGCCTATAACCAAGACTCATCGAGCAACGAATTCGCAGCTTTACTTCAAGAGGATCTAGATAAAAGAGTTACAAAAGAAAGTTCATTAGTGGATGCAATTGTAACTAAAATTGAAGAAAAAATTGTTTTATGTGACATTGGACTTAAGAGTGAGGCGACAATTAATAAGAGTGAGTTAACAAGTGAAGAAATAGAGAATTTAAAAGTTGGTGATAAATTAGAATTATTTATAGAACGACTTGAAAGTAAGCACGGAGAAGTAATTGCCTCCCGTGAAAAAGCAAAAAGAGTTAAATCTTGGAACAGAATTCAAAAAGCATTTGATGATCAAACAAAAGTAACGGGGACTATTAAGAGCAGCGTTAAAGGTGGATTTGCTTGCGAGATATTTGGAATTCAAGCATTTGTTCCATCATCACAACTTGCAGATGCGCCAATTAGAAATCCAAACGACTTTATTAATAAACCTTTAGAATTTTTAATTATCAAAATTGATAACATTAGAATGAACGTGATTGCATCACGAAGAGTTCTATTAGAAGAATCTAAAAACGTTAGCAAAGATGAAATTCTTGCAAAATTTAAAGTGGGCGATATCATTAAAGGAAAAATTAAAGCAATCCAATCCTATGGTGCTTTCGTATCGGTTGAATCTTTAGATTGTTTACTGCATACATCCGAAATCTCTCACCTTCGTGTTTCAGCACCTGAAGAAATTTTTACAATCGGTGAAGAAGTAACTGCACAAATTCTTGAAATTGATAATACACAAAAAAGAATGTCGCTTTCAATTAAAGCAATGTCACCGGATCCATATATTGGAATTGAAAATAAATATAAAGTGGGTGAAATTTATGAAGTTAAAATTTCTAAATTAACTGACTTTGGTGCATTTGCAGAATTAGATGCGGGCATTGCAGGATTAATTCACACATCTGAAATTAAACACTTAAACAAAAACGTAAATCCTAGAACCGTATTTAAAGTAGGCGATGTAGTTAAAGTGAAGTTAAAAGAATTAGATTTAGAGAAAAAGAAACTTGTTCTTTCTTATAAAGATACACAAGAAAATCCAATTGAAGATTTCAAAAAACGTTACCCAATCAATACAATTTTAGATGCAAAAATTGTAAATAAAAAAGAATTTGGACTATTCTTAAACACTGGAGATTCTGAGATCGATATCTTCATTCACTACAAACAATTAGATTATTCTGAAAGTTCAGATGCTTTAAATTCTTATAAAAAAGGCGATACTGTTAAATTTAAAATCATCGATATTAAAGATGATAAAGTAAATGGATCAGTTAGAGCTCTATTAGAAGATCCGTTTGATTTTTTCAAAGGTAAGAAACAAGGTGATATCGTAACTGCAAAAGTTGCAGAAATATTAGATAATTACATTAGAGTAAATGTGGGTGAGAAACGTTTTTCAGTTATTATTAGAAAAGCAGAAATTGCAGTTGAAAAAGCAGATCAAAGAACAAATAGATTTGCAGTGGGCGATGCATTAGATGCGATGATTGTTCTTTTAGATGAGAAAGAACGAAAAGTAGAGTTGTCGGTTAAAAAATTAGAAGAAAAACAAACTAAAGAAACGATTAAGAAATATAAAAACGTCGACAGCGGTGCAAGTTTGGCAGATATCTTAGGCCCTGCTATGCAATCAGAGAAGAAACCTAAAAAGTCTAAAAAAGATAAAAAAGAAGAATAATCCGCACAACTATAAAAAGATTGTAAGTTCAATCACTTATCCTTAAAATTGGGATAATGAAAAGATCAACTTTAATTCATGATCTGGCAATCCGATATAAATATTTAAATCATGCACAAGTTGAGCGCATGGTTGAACTTGTCTTCAAACATTTAGCAAATGCATTAGCAGAAGATCAAAGAATTGAAATCAGAGGCATTGGAACGTGGCATGTTAAAACAAGAGAACCCAGATTAGCTAGAAATCCAAGAACGGGTGAGAAAGTTCAGGTAGGTATTAAGAAAAATATCGCATTTAGAATGGCGAAAGATTTAAAATTTAGAATTAACTTAAATACATCTCCAGCAGAAATCGATAAAAAAATTGAGATGATGTACGACAATAAAAAAAAATGAAGAAACAGCCTATCTTTGTTGCAGTGGATACGAACAACATTAAACGCGCAACGCAAATTATAAATGCCACAAACAAATATATTTATGGAGTTAAATTTGGTCTTGAGTTTTTCTGTTCAAAAGGAGGTCGAGATGCCATTAAAAAATTTAAAAACAAGAACATAAAAATATTTCTAGATTTAAAATTAAAAGATATTCCAAATACAGTTTATAAAGCAATTAAAAGTTTAAAAGATGTCAATCCTGATTATCTAACGATCCATGCGAGCGGGGGTCTTGAGATGATGAGGGCTGCAAAGAAAGCGCAATCTGAGACAAATAAAAAATTAAAAATATTAGCCGTTACTATTTTAACATCGCTCACTAATAAATATTTAAAACAAATGGGATCAAGCACAAGTATTGAAACTCAAGTACAAAAACTTGCGCAAACTGCAAAACTTGCAAAAATTCATGGAATTGTTTGCTCAGCACACGAGATAAAAAAAGTTAGAAAAGTTTCAAAGAGTTTTGAAATTGTTGTACCTGGAATAAGATTAACCAATAAAGTACAAGACCAAAGACGAGTGATGTCACCCAAACAAGCTTTAAAACTTGGCGCAACGCACTTAGTTATTGGTAGAGAAATCACTAAAGGAAATCCTCAAGCTAATATTAAAAAAGTTTTAAACGCTTTAATTTAAATGCACCCAAAAGTTAAGATTTGCGGCATGACCAGTGCTGAAACCATTCAAACGGCAATTAAACACAAAGTCGATTATTTAGGCTTTGTATTTTACCCAAAATCACCTAGAAATTTATCTCCAAAACAAGCTACAATCTTAATCAAAGATATTCCAAATCATATAAGTAAAGTTGCAGTAATTGTTGATGAAACAGATCAGTTTATAAATTACATACAAAAAGATTTTGATTATTTTCAGTTACACGGCAATGAAGATGCAAAAAGAATTAGAGAGATAAAACAAAAATATAATAAGAAAATTATCAAAGCGATTAAGGTAATCGATGAACAAAGTGCAAAAGCTTTTAAACAATTTGAAGATGAAGTAGATATGTTTCTATTTGATAGTCCAGCGATGGAGAAAACTGCAAAGTTTGATTGGCAAATTCTAAATAAACTTAAAATAACAAAACCCTATTTAGTTGCAGGTTCAATAAATATTAATAATGTGGATGAGATTTTAAAATACAATCCATATGGTATTGATATCTCAGCAGGGTTAGAAAGTAGCATTGGCATTAAAAGTAGTAAAAAAATTATAGAATTTTTAGATAAAGTTAAATCATGATTAGAATACAAAAAGGAAGACCTGTCATCGACCAGCACGATAAAAACTATTTATATGCTGGTAAATTTGGCGGTAACTTTGTTCCAGAAACTCTAAAAAAACCCATCGAAGATCTTACAGTACTTTTTAATAAATTAAGAAAAGACAAAAAGTTTATAAAAGAAAGAGATTATTATTTTAAAAATTACGTAGGTACCCCTACTTCATTTATAAAACTTTATAACTTATCTCATCAATTAGGTGGTGCGCAGATTTATGCAAAAGTAGTCAGTGAAGCAAACGGTGGAGCACATAAAATTTACAATGCAATTGTTCACGCGCTCATCTGCAGGCACGCAGGTAAAAAATATATCATCGGCGATACGGGCGCAGGTTATGCTGGAAAAATGCTTTCCATGGCTGCTAAAAAATTTGGACTTAAATGTAAAATATTTATGGGCACCAAAGATATGGCAAGACAAAAACCAAATTGTGATGCTATCCGAGCAAATGGCGCAGAAATTATACCCGTCGATTCTGGTAGCAAAACATTAGTGGATGCGGTTTCTGAATGTATGCGTTACTGGGTTTCAAATTGCGATACCACACATATGTGTGTTGGTTCAACGGTGGGACCTAATATATTCGTTAAAATTTGTGCATGGAGTACAGCGCAAATTTCAAGGGAACTTATTGTCCAAATAAAAAAAGAATTTGGAAAAGTTCCAAAGAAATTAAAATTAATTAACTGTGTGGGTGGAGGTTCTTCTGCAATGGGTTTCTGGAATGAATTCATAGATTATAACAGAAGCCAAGTCGAACTTATTGGGGTTGAAGCTGGCGGTC
>JABHUX010000088.1 GCA_018658635.1 Alphaproteobacteria bacterium | reverse complement strand
TGCAACGATTGGAACGTTTGCATGTTTTACAATTTCTTTTAATGCCCTTGTAGACTCTTCATCTGGGCAAGAAACTCTGACAATATCAGCGCCCGCCTCAGCAATTTGATTAATTTGTAATATGGTCGCTTTGGGGTCTGTTGTTAAAGTATTAGTCATAGACTGAACAGATATTGGAGCGTCACCCCCAACATAAATGTTACCTACTTTAATTTTTTTAGTTTTCCTTCTTAAGATTTCTCTAAACGGTCTAATACTGTTCATAAAATTTAATCTAAATCGAATGCAGTGTGAATAGCAACTACAGCTTTTTGTGTTTGATTTTCATCTATCAAAACAGAAATTTTTATTTCTGAGGTTGATATTACTAAAATATTTATATTTTGATCTGATAACGCTTTAAACATTTTAAAAGCAACACCTGGATGGGTAATCATACCAGCGCCTACTATTGAAACTTTAGCAACTTTATCGTCAAAAGTAATTTTTTCAAATTTAAGATTACTATTTTTTTTGATAAGATTTACAGATTTATCTAAATCTTCTCTTTTAATTGTAAAAGTAACGTCAGTTCTTTTATTGTCAGCCGATACGTTTTGTACAATCATATCAACGCTAATATTATTTTCATATAAAGGTTTAAAAATACTAGCTGCAATTCCAGGTCTATCCTCAACTCCTATTAAAGTTATTTTGGCATCATCTTTAGAATAAGCAACGCCTGTTATAACTTTATCATAAGAAATTTTATCATCACTTGTAATGCTGGTGCCTTCATTGTTTGTAAATGTTGAGCGCACATGAATTTCAACATTATTCATCATGCCTTTTTGTACCGAATTACTCTGCATAACTTTTGCACCTAAAGATGCCAACTCCAGCATCTCTTCATAAGAAATTTTTTCAATTTTTTTTGCTTTAGGATTAATAGCGGGATTAGTTGTATAAACACCATCTACATCTGTATAAATTTCGCAATAATCAGCTCCTATACATTTAGCCAAAGCAACTGCAGAAGCATCAGATCCACCTCTTCCTAATGTTGAAAGTCTAAAATCTTTTGAAACTCCTTGAAAGCCTGGAACAACTGGAATCTCGCCTTGATCTAAAGACTTATTAAGCTTTGTAGTTTCAATTGAAACTATTCTAGAGGTAGAATGAAAACCTTCAGTTACAATTGGAATCTGCCAACTTAACCATGATCTTGATTTGAGACCAAGTTTTTTTAAAGCGCCCGCAAATAGTGTTGAGGTAACTTGCTCACCCGTTGAAAGCAAAGCATCATACTCTTCTACATCGAAATTCTGATCTATCTCTTTTGATTTTTTTATTAAGTCATTAGTAACGCCTGACATTGCTGAAACTACAACAACAACTTTATGACCTTCGTCTACTTTGCTTTTAATAAGTTTTGCGGCATTTAAAATTCTTTCTATATTTGCAACAGATGTACCGCCAAATTTAACTACAATTTTACTCATGAATCCTGATTAATATATTAAAAATTTAGATTTATAATTACCCCTATGTTAAATATTTCGCAAGAAAATGAACATAGATAATAAAAATAATCAAACAGATGACCAGCAAGAGATAAATAAATTCTCAGAAATAGCTTCTGAATGGTGGGATCCAAATGGAAAATTTGCAGCTTTGCATAAATTTAATCCTATTAGACAAGAATATTTAGTAGATAAAATTAAAAATCATTTCTCAATACTACCTAATGGATCTTATCCATTTAAAAAATTAAATTTATTGGATGTTGGATGTGGTGGAGGTTTAATTGCTGAACCGATGACAAGATTAGGTGCAAAAGTTACTGGAATTGATGCATCTGAAAAAAATATTAATGTTGCAAAATTTCACGCTGAACAAATGAATTTAAAAATTAATTACCTATGTACAACACCAGAAAAATTAAATGAACAATTTGATGTTATTTTGTGTTTAGAAATAATTGAGCATGTTGCTGATGTTGATTTATTTATAAAATCTTGCGCTAAATTATTAAACAAGAATGGTATTATATTTTTTGCAACATTAAACAGAACAGCTAAGTCATTTTTATTTGCAATTGTAGGCGCTGAATACATATTAAATTGGCTACCTAAAGGTACTCATGATTGGAATAAGTTTTTAAAACCCAATGAAATAATCTCAACAGCTGCTAATTATCAATTAGCACTCAAAGAGACGGTTGGTTTTAAATTTAATATCTTTTTAAGAGAATGGCAGAAAAGTAGAGATACGGACGTTAACTACGCGGTAAGTTTTAAAAAAAATTAAGCGTCCTCTTTTGGAGCCCAAGGAATAGTTGCAACATCAATTCCCTCTTCTTGTAATTCTTTAGTCTCTTCTAAAGTAGCATTACCATAAATGTTTCTTTTTTTCTTTTTATCGTAATGAATAGATCTAACCTCTGATACAAATTTATCTCCAACGTATTCTGCATTTTTTGCAACATAATCATTAAGTTCTTTGATTTTACTTTTTACATTTTTCAAAAATTCTTTTTTTTGTTCAACATTTTTTTCAGCGACAGAAGGTTTGGATGTGGCAACGCTTGGGGCCATTATGCTCTTTTTAACACTCTTTGAACGACCACAAACGTAACAATTAATTAAATTCTTTTTTAATAACTTTTCATATTCATTGGAATTTTGAAACCAGCTTTCAAAAGTTTCACCACAAGAACATTCAAGATTATATTTAATCATACCCTTAATGTAGTAACGTTTGTTTTAATTTCAATACGTTAGTTTTTATTGAAGAATAGAATAACCTTACCAAGCGTTATTCCAAATTTGGACATGGTTGCAATGTTCACTAAGTAATTATTATCCTGCAAAAACATCCAGTCATCAAAACTTACTTTATATTTGCTAGAACCGATTGGAAGATCAAAGTCATACTTCCAATTAAATGCATTTCCAGAAGTAGATCCTGAGGCAAGACCTATAACTCCATCAGCATAACCTTGGTATTGATTTGTGCCAATTTTTTCAAGTTTCCACTCTCTATATTCTTTAGTTCCATCATCATAAATAAAATTTTCCTTCATAATGAGATATTTTCCGTCCCAAGTCCCATCAATATCAACTTTGAAACTTTTCTTAATGTTACCAAAACGGTCTTCAAATACTCCTCGTGCAACAGTTTTGCCTTTAAAATATTCTTCTAACTTAAATTCAGGCTTATTATTTTTAAATTGTTCTAATTTCATAGACGAAGAACACTGTGTTACACTAAAAAAAATAAAAAATATAAATAATATTTTAAGATTTTTATTTAAAAAATTTGTAATAATTTTCATAAATTCTATCAAAAACAATCTGACTTCCTGGTAAGAAATTAAACTGCTTTGTTTGCTTGCTGTTTATCCAGTTTAATTGTTGTTTTTCTTTAAGTTTAATCTTTCCAGACCAATATTCTACCAGATAAATCATCATAACGATTATATTTTTTTTATAACGATGTGTAATTAAATCTATATTTTTTAAATCTTCTTTATTTATATTAACTCCTATTTCCTCGTATAACTCTCTAACAGCACAATCTTCAAAAGACTCATTATTAAAAAGTTTTCCGCCTGGTATCTCCCAAAACCCACTTAAAAATTTACCCTTAGGTCTACTTGTAATTAAAACCTTATTAGACTTTTTAAGCAAACACGATGAAACGTAAATTATTTTCATAAAAAAATTAATAAATGTTTAATATTAACAAAATTGACTTTCTTGCCTATGCTACCTATATAACACTTCAATCTAATAAAAACATATGCCAACAATCTTCGATAATTTAAAAATAGGCAATCTAATACTTCCAAATAGAATTATTATGGCACCGCTTACTCGTATGCGAAGCAAACAACCTGGCAATATTCCTTGGGAATTAAATGCAACTTATTATTCTCAAAGATCATCAGCTGGTTTTATTATAACTGAAGCCACACAGATATCGCAGCAAGGTCACGGTTATCCCGGAACCCCTGGAATTCACAGCAAAGAACAAGTGCAAGGATGGAAATTAATTACTGACGCTGTACATAAAAATGGTGGTCATATTTTTTTACAATTATGGCATGTTGGAAGAATTTCTCATTCATCTCATCAACCAAATAATAGTTTGCCGG
>JABHUX010000087.1 GCA_018658635.1 Alphaproteobacteria bacterium | reverse complement strand
ATCTTAATGAAAAAGATTTTAATCTGCACAGGTGGGACTGGTGGGCATATATTTCCAGCCATATCACTTGCTCAATATTTAGAAAAAAAAAATTTTAATGTAGATCTTATTACTGATTATAGAGCGAAGAGATTTATAAATAATCTTAATTTAAGAAATATTACATTTATTAATATAAAAACTCCTACTGGAAAAAAAGGTTTAGGATTAATTTATTCATTATTTTTAATATTTATTTCATTTTTATATTCAATTTTTTTTCTTTTATTTAAAAAACCACAATTAATTATAGGCTCAGGAGGTTACGCTTCTTTTCCTATTTTGTTAGCAGCAAAATTACTCCAAAAAAAATTTATTATTTATGAAACAAACTCTGTAGTCGGAAGAGTTAATAAATTCTTTTTAAATAGCTCGGTAAAAATATTTACTGGATATCCATTAAAAAACTTAAATATAAATAGTGACAAAATTAATTTTGTTGGACAACTCATTAGAGAGCAAATTTATACAGCAAAAGAAAAAAATGATTTTAAAAAAGATAATAATTTTGATTTTACTTTACTTGTTATTGGTGGAAGTCAAGGCGCAGAAATTTTTAGTAAAACATTACCCCAGTTGTTAAATAAATTATTTAGTTTGAATAAAAAAATAAGAATTTTTCATCAAGCGGGAAATAAAGAGCAAGAATTAAAAATAGATTTTTCTTATAAAAATAATTCTAATGTTACTATTTTTAATTTTGAACCTAATATCGAAAGATATATGATGCTATCAGATTTAGTTATTACAAGAGCTGGTTCTTCAACATTATCAGAGTTAGCTTTTTTACAGATCCCATTTATAGCGATCCCATTTAAAGACTCTCTAGACAATCATCAATTTTATAATGCGGAGTATTTTTTTAGAATGAATGCCTGTTGGCTTATAGATCAACAAGAATTAAACGGCCAAAAATTATTTGATTTAGTAAAAGATCTGATCGTTAACAAAGAAAAGTTACTTGAAAAAAAGAGCAAATTAAAAGAATTAACTAAAACAAACGTTAATGAAATTTTTGAAAGTGAAATTAATAACATTTTATCATGACTTTTAAAATTACAACTAATGATCAAGTTCATTTTATTGGCATAGGAGGAATAGGTATGAGTGGTATCGCCGAAATCATGCACAATATTGGCTTCAAAGTTCAAGGTAGCGATCCATCAAGAAACAATAAAAATATAAAAAGATTGCAAAAACTTGGATTGAAAGTTTTTTTTAATCATGCAAAAAAAAATATAGGAAATTCTAAACTGGTGGTGTTTTCATCTGCAATTAGCAAAGATAATCTAGAGTTAAAAGAAGCAAAAAGAAAAAAAATACCAGTCATTCAGAGAGTAGAGATGCTTTCTGAAATTGTTAAGTTAAAAAAAAATATAGTTATTAGCGGAGCTCATGGGAAAACTACAATTACCTCTTTGATATCAACGCTTTTATTTAAAGCAAAACTAGACCCAATGATTATTAATGGAGGAATATTAAACTCAATAAATTCAAACGCATTATTTGGAAAAGGAGATTGGGCAGTTGTCGAAGCAGATGAATCTGATGGTAGTTTTTTAAAAATACCAATTACCTATTCCGTAGTCAGTAATATTGATAAAGAGCATTTAGATTATTATAAAAATTTTAATAATCTGTATAAAAGTTTTGAAACTTTTATAAATAAGACGCCTTTAATTGGTAAATCATTTGTTTGCACTGATGATAAATTTTTAAAAAAGATTTTAAAAAATAAGAATAAGTCTAACATCATTACTTATGGTTTTGAGAATGGATCAGATCTTCATTCTTACAATGTGAAAAATTTAGGAAAAATGATGTGTTTTAATATATCTGTAAAACTTAATAATAAAGTTGAACATATTAAAAATATTGAATTAAATTTATTGGGCAGACACAATGTACTCAATGCTACTGCTGCTATAGGAGTTGCTAAAAGTTTAGGTATTAAAAATAATATTATAAAAAAAACTTTAAAAAATTTTTTGGGGGTACAAAGAAGATTAACTAAAATCACTAATTTTAGAGGAAGTGAAATTTATGATGATTATGCTCACCACCCAACAGAAATTACATCGGTTTTAAATGCTATTAAATCCGGTTTTAAGGACAAAAAAATTGTAACAGTATTTCAGCCCCACAGATATTCAAGAGTTGCTTCATTAAAAAAAGAATTTGCAAATGCTTTTAAAGATAGTGATTTAGTTGTTTTATGTCCTATTTATGCAGCTAGTGAGAAGCCAATAAAAAATATTAATCATTATGAATTGGCTAAGCTTATTAAAAAAAGTTCAAAAAAAGATGTTATATGCATAGAAAATCAATTTGATTTAGAAAGATTTATAAAACGTCATACTTATGGAAATGAAGTTATTGTTTGTATGGGCGCAGGAAGTATTAGTAGCTGGATTAGAGAAATTGCTGTGAATTTAAAAAATGAGCATTAATTTTTATTCACAACTTAAAAAAAACATTCAAGGAGAGTTGAGAGAAAATTTTGATTTATCCAAATCTAATTGGCTTGGAATTGGCGGAAAAGCAAAATTTTTTTTTAAGCCGAAGGATCTGAAAGATTTGCAGATATTTTTAAGAAATAACAACCAACATCTTCCAATTATTGTAATTGGCTCTGGTTCAAATTTATTAATTAGAGACAAGGGGTTTGATGGGGTGGTTATTAAATTTGGAAAAGATTTTGATTATATAAAAATTAATAATGACATTATCAATTGTGGACCAGCAACGCAAAAATCTCTTTTGGCCGAATATGCCGCTAATAATAATTTAACTGGTTTTGAATTTTTATATTGCATTCCAGGAACTGTTGCGGGAGGCGTTATTATGAACTCAGGCTGTTATGGTCGCGATATATCCAAAGTAGTATTGAGCATCTCAGCAATCGATATGAATGGTGAAATTAAAATTATTAATAACAAAGATATTAGTTTTTCTTATCGACATAGTTCTCTTTCTAAAAATCAGATT